>DAHVAB010000132.1 GCA_027314825.1 Solirubrobacterales bacterium | reverse complement strand
GGTCGAGCTGCGACCGGTCAAGGGCCAGATCATGGTTCTGCGCGACCCTCGCGGAGCGGGCCTGCTGGAGCGTGTCCTGCGGATGCAGCCCGGATATCTGGTGCCGCGCGGCGACGGCCGCTACGTGCTCGGCGCGACCGTCGAGGAGAAGGGCTTCGACGCGAGCCCGACCGCCGGCGGCATCCACGAGCTGCTGGAGGCGGCGCGGGAGATCCTGCCCGGCATCACCGAGCTCCAGATCGAAGAGATCGCGGTCGGCTTCCGGCCCGGCACTCCCGACAACACGCCGATCGTCGGCCCGAGCGAGATCGCCGGTCTGATCTGGGCCACCGGCCACCACCGCGGCGGCATCCTGCTCGCGCCGCTCACCGCGGAGCTGGCGCTGGAGCCCCTCGCAAGCGGGGCCGCGGCATGATCGTGCTCAACGGCGACGCGATGCAGCTGCCGGCCGGCTCGAGCCTGCTCGACGCGCTCGCGCAGATCGGGATCACGCCCCAGAGCAGGGGCGTAGCGGTCGCCGTCGACGGCGAGGTCGTACCGCGCACCCACTGGGAGGCCTACTCCCTGCACGACGGCGCGCGAGTCGAGGCACTCACCGCGACCCAGGGGGGATGATGGGCGAGGACGAACCGCTCCTGATCGCACGCCAACCCCTGCAATCGCGCCTGATCTCCGGCACCGGCGGCTTCGCCTCCCTGGAGCTGATGGCACAGGCCCTCGCCGCGAGCGGCAGCGAGATCGCGACCGTCGCGCTGCGCCGCATCGACCCGGCCGCACGCGGCTCGCTTCTCGACGTCCTCACCGAGGCCGGCGTGCGCCTGCTCCCCAACACGGCCGGCTGCCACACCGCGCGCGACGCGGTCATCACCGCGAAGATGGCCCGCGAGGCGTTCGGCACCGACTGGGTGAAGCTGGAGGTGATCGGCGACACGGAGACCCTGCTCCCCGACGCGCCGGAGCTGCTGCGGGCCGCCGAGGAGCTCATCGCCGACTCCTTCACCGTCCTGCCCTACACCACCGACGACCCGGTCCTCGCCCGCCGCCTGGAGGATCTCGGCTGCGCGGCGGTGATGCCGCTCGGCTCGCCGATCGGCAGCGGCATGGGCATCCGCAACCCATACAACCTCGCCCTGATCCGCGAGGCCGTGCGCGTGCCGGTGATCCTCGACGCCGGCATCGGCAGCGCCTCCGACGCATCGCTTGCGATGGAGCTCGGCTGCGACGCCGTGATGGTCGCCTCCGCGATCTCCCGGGCGCAGGACCCGGTCACGATGGCCCTGGCGATGCGCCACGCCGTCCACGCCGGGCGACTCGCCCACCGGGCGGGCCGCATCCCCCGGCGGCTGCACGCACAGGCCTCCACGCCGGAGGAGGGGCTCGCGCAGCTCGGCTGAGCCGCTCGCAGGCGGACGCCCCCGGCGAGCGTCGCAGGCCCGGCGAGCTCCCCCCGGCGCATCGGCGGCGCCCCGAGGGCGCCGCTCACGACGACGCGAGCACCCGCGCGCCGGTCACTCCGGGCCGGCTGCGCCGGCCCCACTCATTCCACGACTTCGATCGTGCCGTTCATCGTCGTCGGCTCCAGCGTGCACTCGTAATGGATCACGCCGGTCTTCACCACCTTCAACGAGAACGTCTTGCCTTCGCCGAAGTTGCCGGAGGAGAACTTCATCGGGCCGCCCTCGCTGGTCACGTTGTGCGGGGCCGGGTCTTCGTTGACCCACTCGACCGTGCTGCCGAGCTTCACCTTCACCGTGTCCGGGTCGATCGCGAAGTTGCGATACGCGATCTTCACCACGCCGCTCTTCGCCGATTCCGACGGCGCCACCTTCGCGTACTTCGGCGCTTTGTTCACATACGCTTCGATGCCCTTCGCATGCTTGCCCTTGCCCGCGCCCTGAGCGCCCGAGGCGCCGCCCGTCGCAGCCGCGGCCCTGCCCGCAGAGCCGCCGCCGGAGCCGGATTCGCTCGATCCGCAGCCCGCGATCGCGAGCGCGGCCACGAGCGCCACCGCACAGAGCGTCCCCGTGCGCCGCGTAGACTGGCAGGCTGTGCCCCTCCACTTCCTCACTGGGACCGAGCTTACCGCGCCGCAGCTTCAAAGGCTGCTGCAGCGCGCCGCCGAGCTGAAGGCCGACCCGCTCGGCAGCGACGCGCTGCGCGGCGCGAGCGTCGCGCTCATCTTCGAGAAGCCCTCCACCCGCACCCGCCTCTCATTCGAGGTCGGCATCCACGAGCTGGGCGGGCAGGCCGTCATCCTGCGCCCCGGCGAGATGCAGCTCTCCCGGGGGGAGTCGATGCGCGACACCGCGCTCGTGCTCTCCCGCCACCTCGCCGCCGTCGGCCTGCGGACCGGCTCCGACCGCGCGCTGGAGGAGCTCGCCGAGCATGCGGAGATCCCCGTCTTCAACATGCTGAGCGCCTCCCACCATCCCTGCCAGGCGCTGGCCGACCTCCTGACCATACGCGAGGCGTGCGGCCCGGGGGGGCCGGGCGGCCCGGGGGGTCCAGGCGGCCCCGGGGGCCTCGACGCTCCAGCCGGTCCCGGCGGCCCCGGCGGCCTGGCCGGCCTGAAGGTCGCCTACGTGGGCGACGGCACGAACGTCGCCCGCTCGCTGGCGCTGCTCGGCTCGCTGGCCGGCATGCACGTCGCGGTCGCCTCGCCGGCCGGCTACGCGCTGGAGGCGGACCTGCGGCCCCCCGCCGGGGCCACCGGCACGATCGAGCTGCTCGAAGACCCGCGGGAGGCCGTCCGCGGCGCGGTCGCCGTATCCACCGACGTCTGGGTGAGCATGAGCGACGAGGATGGCGGCGGCGGCGAGGCGGCGGCGAGGCGGCAGGCGCTCGCCCCCTACCGCCTCGACGACGCCCTGCTCGACGCGGCGGCGCCAGGCGCCTTCGCCCTTCACTGCCTGCCGGCCCACCCCGGCCAGGAGATCACCGCTGAGCTCCTCTACGGGCCGCGCCAGCGGATCTGGGATCAGGCCGAGAACCGGCGCCACGCCCAGAAGGCGCTGCTGGAGCTGCTCATTGCCGGTCACGACGCTGCCGGCAGCGGTCCGGGCGGGCAGAGCGGACACGACGCTGCCGGCAGCGGTCCGGGCGGGCAGAGCGGACACGACGCCCCCGGCGGCCGGCGATGACGGTCGCCGCCACCGGACGGCCGGAGCGCGGGGCCGAGCTCGAGCTCACGGTCGACTCGCTGGCCCACGGCGGCGACGGCGTCTGCCGCTACGGCCCGGACGGCTATGTCGTCTTCGTCGCGGGCGCGATCCCCGGCGACACGGTGCGGGCCAGCGTCTACAAGCGCAAGCGCGCCTACGCCCACGCCCGCACGGTCGAGATCCTGCGGCCCTCACCGGAGCGGATCGCCCCGGCGGCCGACCATCCGGGCGCGCCCTGGCAGGTGCTCCCCTACGAGCGCCAGCTGGAGGTCAAGAGCGAACAGGTGCAGGACGCCCTGCGACGGATCGGCGGCCTCGACGGGTTCCAGCTGGAGCCGATCGTGGCGGCCCTGCAACAGTGGCGCTACCGCAACAAGCTTGAGTACTCGTTCGGCAGCGGACCCGGCGGCGAGCTGATCTGCGGCTTTCACGCGCCGGCGGGATGGAACCGGGTCGTGGCGATCGAGGACTGCCTGCTGGCCTCCGAGCTCTCGAACAGGGCCCGCGCGGCCGCGCAGCGCTGGGCGGTGCAGCAGGGGCTGACCGCGTGGGAGCGCTCGGTCGGCGGACGGCCCGGCGGGGCGCACGCGCAGCAGGACCGCGTCGGCCCGGCGCCGGACGGACGCGCCCGCCTGCGCAACCTGGTCGTGCGGGAGGGCAGGGGGACCGGGAGCGTGCAGGTGCGACTGCTGAGCACGCCCGGCGAGCTTGACATCGACTCGCTCGCCGAGGCGCTGCGCGCCGAGCTGGGCGACGAGCGGCTCTCCGGGGTGATGTGGACGCGCACCAGCTCCCTGGCGGAGAGCACGGCGGGCGGGCACACGGAGCTCGTCTGCGGCGACGCGCAGCTGCCCGAGAGGCTCGGCGAGCTGGAGCTGCGGATATCGCCGGAGGCGTTCTTTCAGACCAACACGGAGATGGCGGAGGTCCTCTACGGCGTGGTCGCCGAGTACGCGGCGCTCAGCGGCTTCGAGCGGGTGTACGACCTCTGCTGCGGGATCGGCACGATCGCGCTGACGCTGGCGCCGCGGGCGGGCGAGCTGTGGGGTCTCGACATCGTCGAGGCGGCGATCTCCGACGCGATCGACGCCGCGGCCCGCAACGGCGTCGAGACAGCACGCTTCTTCGCCGGCGACGTGCGACTCGCGCTGCCGGAGCTGGTGCAGCGGGCGCCGCACCCCGACCTGATCGTGCTCGACCCGCCGCGGGCCGGGCTCTCCCAGAAGGTGATCCGGCGCGTGATCGACGCCAACCCCAAGCGGATCGTCTACGTCTCCTGCAACCCGACGACGCTCGCCCCGAACGCTGCCCAGCTCGCGGAGGCCGGCTGGCGGCTGACCCGGGTGCGCCCGGTGGACATGTTCCCGCAGACACACCACATCGAGTGCGTCGCCCTGCTGGAGCGGCGCGGGGCCGGCCCGGCGCCTGCGGGCGGCGCCACGGCCGCGGAAGGCAGCACGGACGGTGCGAGCACCGCGGAAGGGGCCGGAGCGCAGGACGGCCCTTCGTGAGCTCCGCCCGCGAGGAGCAGGCGCGGGCCGCGCTCACGCCGCTCGGCGATCGGGAGTGGCCCGTGCCGCTGCTGGCGGCGATCGCCGTGGCGGTGGCCGTCGCGATCGCGGTGCTCGTGGGAGCGCTCACGAGCGAAGACCTCGCCAGCCGCGGCGGCTCGCTGCCGGGCGGGATCTTCATCGCCCTGCTGCTCGTCACCCTCGCGGTCAACATGATCCGCCGCCGCTACTGGGCTGTGCTTGCCTTCGAGGCGCTGCTCGCGTTTCAGATCGCCATTGCCACGCTGGGGCTCGTGGTCGCGCAGAGCCTGCTGGCGGCCGGGCTCTGTATTGCGGCGATCGCGCTCGGAGGCTGGCTCTTCTGGAAGCTCGTGCGGGTGATGGGCCGGATCCAGGCCGGTCAGCTCGGCGAGCGCGACGCTTGACACGGCGGCTCTGCGATAGGCTCGCCCGGCGATGGCTGAGGCAGAATTCGACTGCGTGGTGATCGGCGCCGGCCCCGGCGGCTACGTCGCCGCGATCAGGGCGGCCCAGCTCGGCATGAAGACGGCCGTGGTCGAGAAGGACACGGTCGGCGGGCGCTGCCTCAACTACGCCTGCATCCCCGCCAAGGCGGTGCTGCGCTCGGCCGACCTGGCCAGCGAGGCGCGCGAGGCCGGCGAGTTCGGCGTCAACGTCGGCGAGGTGAGCATCGACTTCGACGCGGTCCAGAAGCGCCGCGAGAAGGTGATCTCGACGCTCACCGGCGGCGTCGCCGGTCTCTTCAAGAAGAACGGGATCGAGTCGATCGCCGGCGAGGCATCGCTCGCCCCGAGCGGCGGCGCCGGTGGCACCGGTGGTGGAGGCGCCGGCAGCGAGGGCGACGGGCCGATCGGCGTGATCGTGGACGGCAGGCAGCTGACGGCCAGGACCGTGATCCTGGCGACCGGCTCGGTGCGCCGCTCGATCCCCGGCGTGGAGCTGGGCGGGCCGATCATCGGCACCGAGGAGGCGTGGGCGCTCGCGAAGCTGCCGAAGCGGCTCGCGGTGGTGGGCGCCGGCGCCTCCGGGGCGGAGATCGCCTCCGGGTACGCCCGCCTGGGCAGCGAGGTGATGTTGATCGAGGTGGCGGAGCGCGTGCTGCCGGCCGAGGACGCCGACATATCGAGGCTGGTGGAGCGGGGTCTGAAGCGCCAGGGCATGCAGGTGATGACGGGCACTACCATCGAGGACGTGCAGGCGGGCAAGGACTCGGTCCGCTTCTCCCACGGCTCCGGGGAGGCCGTCGAGGTCGACCGGCTGGTGATCGCCGCCGGGCGCGCCCCGGACTCCGACTCGCTCGGACTGGCGCAGGCCGGCGTCGAGCTCGACGAGCGCGGCTGCGTGCAGGTCGACGGCGCCCAGCGCACGAGCCGCGCCGGCGTATATGCGATCGGCGACCTCGTGCGGGGACCGGCGCTCGCCCACAAGGCCTCTGACGAGGGGGTCATCGCCGTCGAGGACGCGGCCGGCAGGCAGACCCACCCCCTCTCCTATGTGGACATCCCGCGGGCGACCTTCTGCACGCCGAACGTCGGCTCCTTCGGGCTGACCGAGGAGCAGGCGCGCGAGCAGGACCACGAGGTCGTGGTCGGCAAGGTTCCCTACGGAGCGGTCGGCGGCGGCACCGTCTACGGCGATCGCACCGGCCTGGTGAAGGTGATCGGCGACGCCCGATACGGCGAGCTGCTGGGCGGGCACATCGTCGGCAGCCGCGCGACCGAGCTGATCCAGGAGCTCGTGAACATCAGGATGCTGGAGGGCGGGTTCCCGGAGCTCGCTCGGATCGTGCACGGGCACCCGACGCTCTCCGAGGCGGTCATGGAAGCCGGCAGGGCCGCCGACGGCTGGCTGATCCACGGGTGATCGCCCGGGGCTGAGGCTCCATGAGCGCTCGGATCGGGATCGCGCCCCGCTTCTTCTGCTTCGACCTGGGCAGCCCGCTCTGCTGGCTGGCCGCCGAGCGGATCATCGCCACGATCGACGGGCCGGTCGAGTGGGTGCCGGTGAGCGCCGCCGAGCTGCCGGGCGCAGAGCGCTTCGAGTCGTTTCGATGCGCCACCGAGCGGGAGGTCTTCCAGGAGGAGGTGGCCCGGCGGGCCGCTGAGCTTCAGATAGCCGAGCCGATCCGCTGGCCGGACCCGTTCCCGTTCGACTCCGCTGTGGCGATGCGGGCGGCGGCCTATGCGCGCAGCATCGGGCGGACGGTCGCCTTCGCGCTGGCGGCCTTCCGGCAGGCGTTTCAAGGAGGCCACGCGCTCGACGAGGACTTCACGCTGAT
>DAHVAB010000131.1 GCA_027314825.1 Solirubrobacterales bacterium | reverse complement strand
CACATCCTGCACCACCAGGGGTTGAACCTGGACGAGGAGCTCCTGCACTCCGAGCGCGAGCGAGATCATCGCCAAGAGCAGCGCGGCTCGCAGCGATGGGACGGCGCGGAGCGGTGAGCCGCCGGTCCGCGGCAGCGCCGGGTCTCCCGGCAGATCCCGTTTTCTTTGGAGAGGAGCGCGGGTAGCGTTGAGCACGGACGAGTCCGCGCACAGGGAGGCGGCGGTGGCGCGACAGCGGTTTGCGGTCGTGGTGGCGGGCTTCTATGAGGAGCTGGCGCAGAGGTTGAAGGCGGGCGCCGCCGCAGAGTTCGAGCGGGCCGGAGCCGACCATGAGGTCTTCGATGTGCCGGGCGCCTTCGAGCTGCCCCTTGCGGCCGCGTATGCGGCCCGCAGCGGCCGGTATGAGGGGGTCGCCTGCCTGGGAGCGGTGGTGAAGGGCGAGACCGACCACTACGACTACGTGTGCGCGGAGGCGGCGCGAGGGATCCAGGAGGTGGCGCTGAGCACGCTCGTGCCGTGTGCGTTCGGAGTGCTGACCTGCGAGACGATGGAGCAGGCGCTGGCACGGTCCGGCGGCGGCCGCCGCGACCAGGGCGCGAAAGCGGCGCACGCGGTGATCAGCATGGCGCGGCTGCGCGGCAGGCTTGCGACGATGGCGGTCGGTGCGGGAGGCCGCTAGACTCTCGCGACCATGGCAAAGGTATGTCACAGTTGCGGCAAGGGTCCGGCCTTCGGCCAGAGCAGGAGCCACTCGATGGTTGCTACGAAGCGACGCTTCGAGCCGAACCTCCAGAAGGTGAGGATCGTGGTCGGCTCCGCTCCCAGGCGCGTGTACGTGTGTACGCGGTGCCTGAAGGCCGGCAAGGTCGTCAAGGCGCTCTGAGCTTCCGGTCGTGAGCGACGGCGACCTCGCTCGCTTCCGCGCCGCGGTTGCCGGAGGCTTGGCGCATCTCGAATCGCGCCGCCAGGAGGTCAATGACCTCAACGTGTTTCCGGTCGCCGATGGGGACACGGGCGACAACATGGCGCTCACCCTGCGCGCGGTGCTGGAGGAGCTAGATCGTCTCGAGCGCAGGTATGGCTCCCGCGCGCTCGACGAGATCGGACGCAGCGAGATCGTCGAGTCGGTGGCGAGGGCCGCCCTGCTCGGCGCGAGAGGCAACTCTGGGGTGATCCTCTCCCAGCTGATCAGGGGCGCCGCCGAGGAGCTCGTCTCCCGGCCGGGCGAGCTGGTGGATGCGACCCTGATCGGGGCCGCGATCGCCAACGCGGCCGATAAGGCGTACGCCTCGGTGCGCGATCCTGCGGAGGGCACGATCCTGACTGTGGCCAGGGAGATGGCGCGGATGATCGCCAGCGACGTCGCGCACGCGCCGAGCAGCCCGCGCCTGGAGCGGGATACGCCCGCCGAGGTGCAGGACAAGCTGATCGCGGTCACCCTGGAACGGGGGATCACGGCCGGGGAGGAGGCGGTGAGGAGGGGGCCGGAGATGCTGGCGGCGCTGCGTGAGGCGGGTGTGGTGGATGCCGGCGGGTACGGGCTGACGGTGATCTTCGCCGGCGTGGTGGCGGCGCTGCGCGGGCAGGAGCCGCCGGAGCTGGCCCACCATGCGCCGGCCAGGATCACCCATCCTCAGCATGCTTCCAGCACGTACCGGTACTGCACGAACTTCGCGGTGACCGGCAGCGACCTGCGCCCCGGCGCGTTCATCGAGCCGTTGGAGGAGCTCGGCGACTCGGTGCTGGTGGTGGGCGATCAGAGCACGCTGAAGGTGCACATCCATACCGATGAGCCGGAGCGTGCAGCGGCCCTCTTCGCGGGCGCCGGCGAGGTGTCGCACTTCGACGTCGCCGACATGCAGGTGCAGGTGGCGGAGCGCGACCAGCGGCTTCTCAGCGTTGACGGCGCGGGTGCGGGCCTCCGCCCCGAGACGCCCGCCGCGGCGGCCGGCGTGGGCGTGGATGGCGCCGCGCCGCAGGTGAAGGCCGCGGCGCAGCGGGTGCGCTGCGGCGTGCTTGCGGTCGCCAGCGGCGCCGGCATGAAGCGGCTGTTCGCAGAGCTGGGCGCGCACGTGATCGACGGCGGCGCCACGCTGAACCCGTCGACATATGAGCTGCTGGCGGGGATACATGAGGTGCCGGCGGAGGGCGTGGTGGTGCTGCCGAGCTCTCGCAACGTGGTGATGGCAGCGGAACGCGCCGCCGAGCTCTCGGACAAGCAGGTGCGGGTCGTGCCTTCGCTCACGCAACAGGCGGGGCTGGCGGCCGCGGTGGCGCTCGTGCCGGAGCGCGGAGTGGAGCGCAACGCGGAGGCGATGGCCGACCTCCTGCGGGGCCTGCGGACCGGCGCCGTCGCGCAGGCGGCGCGGGCCGACGCGCAGGGCCGCTTCGATCGGGGAGAGGCGATCGGCCTGGTGGAGGGGGAGGTGGTCGCGTGGGGCAGCCCGGAGACGGCGCTGATGGCGGTCATCTCCGAGCTCGGGGGTGACGGCGCGGAGCTGATCAGCGTGCTGCAGGGCGCGGGCGCGCCGCTGGCGTTCGACCAGATCGAAGCGCTCGTGGATGGGACGCTGGAAGCGGAGCTGGAGCTGCGCGACGGTGGACAGCCGGCCTACTGGTGGCTGCTGATGGCCGAGTAGGGCGCCCGCGCCGGCCGTCCGCGCCGGCCGTCCGCGCCGGCCCGGGGATCGTTGCTGGCAGTGGCCCGCGCCGGCCGTCCGCGCCGGCCCGGGGATCGTTGCTGGCAGTGGCCTGCGCCGGCCGTCCGTGCCGGCCCGGGGATCGTTGCTGGCAGTGGCCTGCGCCGGCCGTCCGCGCCGGCCCTGGGATCGTTGCCGGCAGTGGCCTGCGGAGGCCGAGCGAGCTGAGACGACCGCTGCTCGCATCATCATGGTGAGGATGCCAGCCGTCTCCGCCGAGAGGCCCAATGCCCGTCGCGCCCGCACGCCGCGCGCGCTGGAGCCCCCGCTCGCCTTCGCCTCGGCGAGATCGTTGAGCGCCGTCGAGCTGCGGGCCGCGCCGGTGCGGCTGTCGAGGCCCTCGCGGCTGCTCCGTGAGCTGCAGGCTCCCTCCGAGAAGGCGGCGGCCGGGCTGCGCGCGCTCGCAATCGGCAGCGTCGGCGAGCTGATCGAGCACGTCCCGGAGCGGATGCGCGCGGCGCGCACGATCGCGGCGCTCAGTGCCGGCGAGCAGGCGACCGTGGCGGTGCGGGTGAACGCCATCGAGCGCCACAGCGTGCGCCGGCGCGGCATGAGGCCGCTGGTGCAGGCGACCGTGGCCGACGAGAGCGGGACGATGAGGGCGACGTTCTTCAACCAGCCCTGGCTGGCCGACCGGTACGTGCCGGGGACGCGGCTCCTGCTGCATGGCACCCTGAGGCCCCGGCGCGGCTTCGCGGTCTCCCATCATGCCCTGCTGGCGGACGGAGAGGCCCAGCCCGAGCTGCAGCCGGAGGCGGTCGCCCACTATGCCGCCGCCGACGGTGTGAGCTCGACGCAGATACTCACGCTCGTGCGCTCCTGCCGGGACGCGTTCGCGGACGTGCTCGAGCCGCTGCCGGCCGCCATCAGGGTTGCGGAGAGGCTGCCAGAGCGGGCGGCTGCGCTGGCGGCGCTGCACTTTCCGGCGGGCGATGAGGAGCAGGAGCTCGCCCGCCGCCGCCTGGCCTTCGAGGAGCTCCTGCTCTCCCAGCTGGCGCTGCGCCGCCGCCGGCACCTCCGCAGCGGCCGTGCGGCCGTGTCGCTGTCCGATCGCGGCACGCTCAGCGCGCGATGGATCGAGAAGACACTGCCGTTCGCCCTCACCGACGATCAACGGGAGGCGATCGCGCGGATCGACGGGGATCTGGCGGCCGGCCGGCCGATGCAACGGCTGCTGATGGGGGAGGTCGGCTCGGGGAAGACGGTGGTCGCGCTGTACGCGATGCTGCGGGCGGTCGAGCACGGCAGGCAGGCGGCGTTGATGGCGCCGACCGAGACCCTGGCAGTGCAGCACTTCGCGACGCTGCACGCGCTCGCGCCGGCCGAGATGGTCTCCTGCGCGCTGCTGACCGGCTCGACTCCGCCCGCCCGCCGCCGTGACCTGCTCGGCAAGCTCGCCTCCGGGGAGCTGAAGCTGCTGGTGGGCACCCACGCGCTGATCGAGCGGGATGTCTCCTTCGCCGAGCTGGCGGTCGTGGTGGTGGATGAGCAGCACCGCTTCGGCGTGCGCCAGCGCACGGCGCTCGCCGGCCAGGCTCCGGCCCCGACCGCCGCGCCCCGCCCGCACGAGCTGCACATGACCGCGACGCCGATCCCCCGCACGCTCGCGCTGATGCGCTACGGCGACCTGGATGTCAGCCGCCTGCGCCAGCTTCCGGCGGGCCGCCGGCCTATCGTCACCCGGCTGGCGTGCACGCCCGCCGAGCGCACGCGCGCCTACGAGAGGCTGCGCGAAGAGCTGCGCGCCGGCCGCCAGGCGTTCGTGGTCTGCCCGCTGGTGGAGGAGTCCGAGCAGCTGCAGGCACGGGCCGCGCAGAGCGAGCACGAGCGGCTGAGCCGTGGCGAGCTGGCCGAGTTCAGGGTCGGCCTGCTGCACGGCCAGATGCGCCCGCGCGCCAAGCAGGAGACGATGGCCGCATTCGCGGCGGGCGAGGTGGATGTGCTGGTGGCCACGACGGTGATCGAGGTCGGGATCGACGTGCCGAATGCGACTGTCATGCTGGTCGAGGATGCGGAGCGCTACGGCATCTCGCAGCTGCATCAGCTGCGCGGCCGGATCGGCCGGGGGCCTCACGACTCGCTGTGCGTCCTGTTCGGCCCGCGCTCCTCTCGGCGCCTGCAGGCGCTCGTCGCGCACAGCGACGGCTTCGAGCTGGCGGAGATCGACCTGCGCCTCCGGGGGGCGACGTGGAGGGCGCGGGGGGTCAGGCGGTCCGCCAGAGCGGGCAGCGCGAGCTGCGCCTGGCGAGGATGCCCGAGGACGAGCCGCTGCTGCTCGACGCCGACCGCTGGGCCACGCGTCTGCTGGCGGCCGACCCGTGGCTGGCGCGCCCGGAGCACGCCCTGCTCGCCGGCGCGCTGGCCGAGCGCGCCCGCCGCCGGGCGCACCCGCAGTCGCAGGCCACGACCCCTTCGGCTCAGGCTGCCGCCGCCCCGCATGCGGGCATGACCCCTCCGGCTCAGGCTCCCGCCGCCGGGCCGGCAGGCCCCACCTCTCCGGCTGCCGCCGCCGGGCCCGCAGGCCCCACCTCTCCGGCTCCCGCCGCCGGGCCCGCCGGCGCCCCCAGGTGAGGGTGATTGCCGGCATGTACGGCGGCAGACGCCTGCGCTCGCCGCCTGGCCGGAGGACCAGACCGACCTCCGAGCGGGTCCGGGAGGCCGTCTTCTCGATGCTCGGCCCGACGCTGCTCGACGGGGCCAGCGTGCTGGACCTCTTCGCCGGCGCCGGCAGCCTCGGCATCGAGGCGCTCTCCCGCGGGGCGCGCCGGGTCGTCTTCGTCGAGCGCGAGCCGGCCGCCCTGCGCGCCCTGCGCGCCAACCTGGAAGCGCTGGGCATAGACGCCGAGCGGGCGCAGGTGCGCGCCGGCGAGGCGCTCGCGACGCTCAGAGTGGCGGCGCAGCGCGGAGAGGCATACGATCTGGTGCTGCTGGACCCTCCTTACGCGAGCGCTGCGGACCTCGGACCGCGATTGGACGGCGCACTGCCGCCGCTGCTCGCCGAGGGTGGGCGCGTGGTCGCGGAGAGCGACCGTCGCGGGCCGCTGCATCTGAGCCTCCCGATCGTGACCGAGCGCCGCTACGGCGACATTTCGATAAGAATCCACAGGACACCATGAGCGTTGAGAAGTCGATAGCCGTCTGTCCCGGGTCCTACGACCCGGTCACCAACGGTCACCTGGACGTGATCAGAAGGGCTGCCGCCCTATTCGACGAGGTGGTGGTGGCGGTCGTGAACCGCTCGGTCCGCAAGAGCGCGACCCTGTTCAGCGCGCAGGAGCGGGTCGGCTTCATCGAACGGGCGACCGCCGGGCTGCCGGGCGTGCGGGTGGAGCCGTTCAGCACGCTGGTCGTCGAGTTCGCGAGATCGGTCGGCGCGCGCGCGATCATCAAGGGGCTGCGGGCGATCTCCGACTTCGAGTACGAGCTGGAGATGCACCAGCTCAACCGCCGCCAGGCGCCGGAGATCGAGTCGGTGTACCTGATGGCCAGCTCGGAGTACAGTTTCCTCTCATCCAGCGGCGTCAAGGAGCTCGCCACCTTCGGCGGCAAGATCGACGACCTCGTCCCCGACGAGGTGGCCGGCCGCTTGCAGGAAGAGTGCAGGCGCTGACGAACTCTGATGCGGTCCAACCTGTGATCATCCGTCTTGCAGACGCAACGCCGCCGGCCGGTGGCCCGTCACCGTGGAGGTGACCAGTCATGGATGTCCTCGTACTCATTGACAAGCTCGACGACCTGGTGCACAACGCCAAGCCGGTGCCGCTCACCGACCAGGTGCGCGTGGACAAGGACGAGATCTACGACATCCTCGACCAGATGCGGGCGACGATCCCGGAGGAGATCAAGCAGGCGCGCTGGATCGTCAAGGAGCGCCAGGAGATGCTCGCCGAGGCCAAGCGCGAGGCGGAGCGGCTGGTCAAGGAGGCGCGCGAGCGCCAGGACCGGCTGCTCTCCAACGAGGAGGTCACCAAGCAGGCCGAACGGGCTGCCGAGGAGATCGTCGAGGATGCCCGCGCGCGGGAGCGGGAGATAAGGCTGGGAGCCGAGGACTACGCCGATGAGATCCTCGGCACGCTGGAGGTCAACCTCTCGAAGTTCATCGCCGCCGTGCAGCGCGGCCGGGAGCGGCTCCAGGGCCGCGACGAGCCGGCCGAGGTCGGCTAGCCAGCCCCGTCGAGCGCGCGCCCCGTCGAGCGCGTGCGCGTGTTGAGCAGGCGCCCCGGCTGGGGCGCCTGACGGCCGGCGCATGCGCCGGCCGCGGGGCCGTGCATGCACGGCCCC
>DAHVAB010000130.1 GCA_027314825.1 Solirubrobacterales bacterium | reverse complement strand
CGGGCAGCTCGGTGATCGCGAGGCGCACGAACAGCTCATCGGCGGCAAGGCTAGCCAGCAGCGTCCTTATCGCAGCCGGCACGCCGTGCGGCCACTCGTGCACCGTACGGGCGACCGCGATCGCGTGCTTCAGCGTCTCGCCCCACATCTCCGCCAGCACGGTGGCCAGCGCGTCGTAGCAGTCCTCGAAGTGCGCGCGGAACTCCTCGCAGCCGACGTGCGCGCGCCAGCGGATCGCCCGCTCCTGCACCGCGCCGCAGCCGTGCTCGGCGGCCTGCTCCAGCGTGGCGGCGAGGATCCGTACGCGCGCCGGCTCGCTGGTCCGACCGGCCTTGGCGAGCAGGCGGACGCTCGGACGGAACGGGAGCGGCGCAGCTCTATCGGTGTGCCGCTGCGGCGCCGGGGCGGATAGGCAGCACCAGGCCCACCGTCCGAGCTCGGTGCCCTGCTCACCCAGCTCGCTCGCACGGCCGTTCGTCAACCGTGCGCGCACGACCGCGCTCAGCCCGGCGAACATCGCCTGGACGATCGCAGGAGGCGGCTGCAGACCGTACGCCTCCAGCCCCGCCAGCAGCAGCTCCTCCAGGCGCGCGTCGAAGGCCAGCCTCGCCCGTACCGCCGCCTGGCCGGCCGCCGATGACTCGCAGAGCACCAGCCGCGCCGCCGCCGGCTCCTGCGCGACGCTCTGCGCGAAGCACTGCACGGCCAGCGAGAGGCGCTCCTGCGGCCCGTGGCCGCTCATCCACGCGTCGGCAAGCCGGTCGAGGAGCGCGTCGGTGATCTGCGCGAAGGCCGCCATGTAGCAGTCGTGCAGGCTCTTGTAATGCAGGTAGAAGTGGCGTTTTGAGACTCCCGAGCCATCGCAGAGCGCGCGCAGCCGCAGGCCGTCATAGCCGTGCTCTGAGATCTCCGTGATCAGGGCGCCGGTCAGCCGCGCGCGCTGGTGCTCTGCGACTTCGGTGTCGCTTGGCCCGTCACTGCCGCGGCGGCCCCTTCGCAGTGGCAGCGACGGAGCGGGCGATACCAGCGGCTTGAAGGATCGAGCGGCGATGCGGCCCGCGCCACCCGCCAGCTGCAGATCCACCCTCTCCATCCCGTCCACGCCCCTACTCTTTCCCACCCGCAGCCGTCAAGCGCCGACAGCGTTTCGAGTGGGCCGCGCGTTCTCGGATCGAACGGGTTGCCGAGCCCCGCGGCAGCTTTGGCCGCACGCAGCGAACGTATGCCGCTTGCAGATGGCTCAGCATCGGACTCTCCCGCCCCGCCCATGCCCATCAGAGACCTGGCGTCCCACTGGATTACCACACCCGACCATGCCAGTCAAGCGACTGCGGCTCGATGGTGGGTCGACGGCCAGTCCTCGCGAGCGGCCGCGGACGCGGATTCACTGCTAGGAGCCAGGCCGCCCGGCCACGCCTCAGTCCTTCGCGGAGAGCGTCCTCATCGTCTTGACCATCAGCCAGCAGCCGATCACCGTCCAGATCGCGAGGGTCAGCAGGTCTTTCCCGACGAAGCCGGCACCCGTGGTGTGCGGGTAGAAGGCGGACTGCAGCCCGTCGGCGAGCGGCTGCAGCGGCAGGGCTTTCGCGATCGTTTCGAGCCATTTCACACTGCCGCCGAGCGGGAAGAAGACGTTTGAGAAGAAGGCGAGCGGGAGCGTGATGAACATGAGGATCGGGCTGCCGCTGTCGGGCTTGGGGATGAGCCTGGAGACCGCGATGCCGAGCGTGGCGAAGGCGGCGGTGCCGGCGATCAGCGTCACGATCAGCCCCGGCAGAGTCGAGGCGCGGATGCTGACGCCGAACACGACGACGCCCACCAGCAGCAGAAGGGCGGTCGCCAGGAAGATGGTGAGCACAGTGCTCAGGGTGACGCCGATCAGGTAGGCGCTCGCCGGCATCGGAGTCGCCTTCAGGCGCTTGAGGATCCCTTCGGAGCGCAGCAGCGCGATCGACATCGCCATGTTCGTGAAGCCGACGACCATCACCGTGTAGGCGACGATCCCGGGGACGAAGAAGGTGATGTAGGAGACGCCGCCCAGCGATTTCAGATGCGAGTGCCTGTTGAGCAGCCCGAATATGAGCAAGAACATGAGCGGGAACGCGAGGCTGAAGATGCTCCTGCGCCTGTTCCTCCAGAAGGCGCGCTGCTCATAGCGGACCTGCCAGGCGACGAGCCTCAGATCGCGGGCCAGCCCGGCCGATCCCGCCTGCTCCGCGCTCATCCCGGCGTCCCCGCCCCGGCCTCTGCGACCGCCGCGGCCGGCTGCGCGCCGGCAGAGCCCTCGCCGTCCTGCGCGGTGAGCGCGAGATAGACATCCTCCAGCGTCGGCTGAGCCACCGAGAAGCCGCGCAGCTCGATCCCCCGCTCCAGCGCCCAGCCGGTCAGCGCATGCGCGGCCGCCACGCCCTCCGCGGTCCTGACGAGCACCCCGCCGCCCGTGCCACGGTCGGGGTCGAGCTGGACATCGGCGTCGGGAGGAAGCTGCGGCAGCTCACCCACGCCCACGCCCTCCGGCAGCGTGAAACGGATCTCGCTCGGCAGCGCATCCCTGCCGCCCAGCTCCTGCGGGCTGCCGAGCGCGACGATCCTGCCGGCCGCCATCACCGCGACCCTGTCCGCGAGGTGCTGAGCCTCGTCCATGTAGTGGGTCGTCAGGAACACCGTCTTGCCGAGCGAGCAGAGCGACTTGATCGTCGACCATGCCTGCCTGCGAGCGTGCGGATCGAACCCGGTGGTCGGCTCGTCGAGGAAGATCAGGTCGGGGTCGCCGACCAGCGCGAGCGCCAGGTCCAGGCGCCGGCGCTGGCCGCCCGAGAGCGTGCCGGCGCGGGCATCGCGCTTGGCGTCGAGCTCGACCAGCTCGATCAGCTCCTCCGCGGAGCGGCGGCGCGGGTAGTAGCGGCCATACATCTCCACGAGCTCTGCGACCGTCAGATCCTCCTGCACCCCGCAGGACTGCAGCACCACCCCGATCCGCTCCCGCATCGCCCGCTCTCCCCGCGCGGGGTCATGGCCAAGGACGGAGACCGCGCCGGAGCTTGCGAGCCTGTGGCCCTCCAGGATCTCGGTGCAGGTCGTCTTGCCCGCCCCGTTGGGCCCGAGCATGCAGAACACCTCGCCCGCGCCCACATGGAAGCTCACACCCCGGAGCGCCTGCACCTCCGCGTAGCGCTTGTGCAGGTCTGTGACCTCGATCGCATGCCGCATGCGGAGCAGCGTACGCGAGCGCGGCGCCCCTCACCGCCGCTGCCGCGCCGCCTTCAGCCGCTGCACCTTCTCCAGCTCCAGCTTGCGCAGGCGCACCGTCTCCGGGGTGACCTCCACGCACTCGTCCTGCGCCACGAACTCCAGCGCCTCCTCGAGGCTTAGGCGGCGGGCGGGGGTGAGCCGCTCGAGCACCTCCGCCGTCGAGGACCTGATGTTCGTGAGGTGCTTCTCCTTGCAGACGTTCACGTCCAGGTCGCCTGCGCGGTTGCTCTCACCGACGATCATCCCCTCATAGACCTCCTCGCCGGGGCCGACGAAGAGGGTGCCGCGCTCCTGCAGGCTCATCAGCGAGTACTGGGCCGTGCTGCCGCGCCTGTCGGAGACGAGCGCGCCGGTGGTCCTGGTGCGGATCTCGCCGGCCCAGCGCTCCCAGCCCTCGAAGACATGGTGCATGATCCCGGTGCCCCTCGTCTCGGTGAGGAACTCGGTCCTGAAGCCGATGAGCCCCCGCGCCGGCACCAGGTACTCCATCCTCACCCAGCCGGTGCCGTGATTGGTCATGTGCTCCATCCGGCCCTTGCGCGCCGCGAGCAGCTGGGTGACCGCTCCCACGTGCTCCTCGGGCACGTCGATCGAGAGCCTTTCGACGGGCTCGTGGCGGTGGCCCTTGATCTCCCGGATCAGCACCCGCGGCTGGCCTACGGTCAGCTCGAAGCCCTCGCGGCGCATCAGCTCGACCAGCACCGCCAGCTGCAGCTCTCCGCGGCCCTGCACCTCCCAGGCGTCCGGCCGCTCGGTGTCGCGCACCCGCAGCGAGACGTTGCCGACCAGCTCCTGATCGAGGCGGCCGAGCACCTGCCTGGCCGTCAGCTTCGATCCCTCCCGTCCGGACAGCGGCGAGGTGTTGATCCCGATCGTCACCGAGATCGAGGGCTCGTCGACGGTGATGACCGGCAGCGGCCGCGGGTCCTCGGCGTCTGCGAGCGTCTCGCCGATCGTCACCTCCGCGATCCCGGCCACGGCGATGATCTCGCCCGGCCCGGCCTCGGCGGCGTCGACGCGCTCAAGCGCCTCGGTGACATACAGCTCCGATACCTGGGCTCTCTGCACGCTGCCGTCCGCCCTGCACCAGGCGACCTGCTGCCCCTTGCGAATCCGGCCGTTTCGCACCCGGCAGATCGCGAGCCGTCCCACATATGGGGAGGCGTCGAGGTTGGTGACCAGGGCCTGCAGCGGATGGCCCTCCTCATACGTGGGCGCCGGGATGTGCTCCAGCAGCAGATCGAGCAGGGGCCGCAGGCTCTCGCCCTGCTCATCCGGCCTGGCCGGGTCGTGCTCCAGCGTGGCGCGCCCGGCGCGCGCGTTGCAGTAGACGATCGGGAACTCGATCTGGGACTCGTCCGCATCCAGGTCGATGAACAGCTCATAGACCTCGTCGACCACCTCGGCCACCCGGGCGTCCGAGCGGTCGATCTTGTTGATCACGAGGATCACCGGCAGCCTTGCCTCCAGCGCCTTGCGCAGCACGAATCGCGTCTGCGGCAGCGGCCCCTCGGAGGCGTCGACGAGCAGCAGCACGCCGTCGACCATCGTCAGCCCCCGCTCGACCTCGCCGCCGAAGTCGGCGTGCCCGGGGGTGTCGACGATGTTGATCTTCACGTCGCCGTACCTGACGGCGGCGTTCTTGGCGAGGATCGTGATGCCCCGCTCGCGCTCGATGTCCATCGAGTCGAGCACGAGCTCGCCCACCTCCTCGCCCTCGCCGAAGGCGCCGGTCTGACGCAGCAGCGAGTCGACCAGGGTCGTCTTGCCGTGGTCGACGTGGGCGATGATCGCGACGTTGCGTATGTCCTCTCGGCGAGTCGGCAAAGCTCCGACAGGCTAGCGGCCCGCGAGCATTCTGCGCCCCGTCTGCAGCCCGAGCCGCGCGAGCGCGGAGGGAACCCGCTCCGCGCGGGCGATCACCTCCTCCAGGGCGGCGGCGAAGCGGCGGATCTCAGACTCCTCGATCACGAGGGCCGGCAGCGCCTTGATCACGTTCATCCGATGGCCGGCGACCTGGCAGAAGATCCGGTGCTCGTGGAAGAGGGGAACGGTCACAAGCTGGGAGAAGAGGCCCGGCTGAGCACGCTCGGCCGCCTGCCAGACCGACCGCCGCGCGCGACCGTCCGGGGGGCCCAGCTCGATCGCCCACATCAGGCCGGCGCCGCGCACGTCGCGAACGACCTCGTAGCGGTCGACCAACGGCGCCGTCAGCTCCATGAGCAGGTCGCCCATCCGCTGCGCGCGCGCCACCAATCCCTCCTGGTCGAGCACGCGCAGGGTGGCAAGCGCCGCCGCGGCGGCCAGGTCGTTGCCGCCGAAGGTGGAGCCGTGGCGCACCGCCCGCTCCATCCCGTCGAAGACGCGGTCGAAGGCGGCGCGGGAGACGAGCACCGCGCCGATCGGCACGAGGCCCCCGGAGAGCGCCTTGGAGAGGCAGATCATGTCCGGCGCCAGATCCCACCGCTCCAGCGCCAGGAAGCGCCCGGTGCGCCCCACGCCCGTCTGCACCTCGTCGCAGACGAACAGAGCCCCCGCATCCCGGCAGAGTCGCTGCACCGCCTGCAGGTAGCCATCGGGCGGGAGGTTGACGCCCTTGCCCTGGATCGGCTCCAGCACCACGGCGGCCACATCGCCGGCTTCGAGCTCCCGCGCGAGCGCCTGCTCGTCGCCGAACGGGACGGCGGCGCAGCCGGGCACGAGCGGGCCGAAGCCCTCCCTGAACTCCTCGTTGCCGTTGAGAGAGAGCGAGCCGAGCGTCAGCCCGTGGAAGGCGTGCTCGGCGTAGATGATCCGCGGCCGACCGGTGGCGGCGCGCGCCACCTTCATCGCCGCCTCGACCGCCTCGGTGCCGGTGTTGGCGGGCACCATCGCCGCCACCGAGTCGGGTGCGCGCGCGATCAGCTGCTCGGCCAGCACGCCCGAGAGCAGGGTCACGCCCAGCTGGGGCATGTTGCCGGTGCGCGCATCCATCACCGCCTGCACCGCGGCCGCCACCTCCGGATGGCCGCGGCCGACGGCGAAGACGCCGTAGCCGCCGAAGAGGTCCAGGTAGCGCGCGCCTTCGGAGTCGATCAGGTGCGCGCCCTCCCCGCCGACCCACCGCCGATCGAAGCCGAGCGTACGCACGATCCGGCCGACCTGCGGGTTGAGATAGCGGTCGTTCAGAGCCATCTCCTCGCCGGCGCGGGCCGTGAGGATCTCGGCGACAGGCGGGACTGGATCGCGGCTCATCCGGGTAAGCCTAGAGCCGAGCAGTGACGAGCGAAGCAAGAGACCTGTACGGCAAGTCGAAAGCCCCCGCGACCGCGGCGAACGGGGTGGAGCAGGCGAGCGCCGCGCGGCTGCGAGGGGAGCTCGCGCGGGCGATGCCGGAGCGCCGCTTCACGGTGGCCTTCTACGACGGCGGGGAGCTCGCCTGCACCCTGCCCGGAGGACCGACCCTCTCGGTGCGCTCGCCGGCGGCGATCGCGCACATGCTGCGCGCCCCCGGCCAGCTGGGCCTCGCCCGCGCCTACATCGCGGGCCTCCTCGACGTCGACGACCTCGACGCGGTGATCGCGATCATGGACGACTTCAAGGCGCCGAGGATGCAGCCGGCGCAGATGGCGAGGCTCGGCGCGGCGGCGCTGGCCGGAACCTCCTTTCCCGTCGACCGCGCCATGACCGCGGCGGCGCTGGGCTTCGACCGGCCGGCGGCGAACTCGCTCGATGCCGTGTCCGACCGCGA
>DAHVAB010000012.1 GCA_027314825.1 Solirubrobacterales bacterium | reverse complement strand
CGATGTCACGCAGGCGCAGCTGGCGCACGACCTCCTCCGCGGCCTCGAGATTGGTCTTGGTGATCGTGTCCTCGAGCCTGGCGGTCTTGCCGCGGCCGACGAAGCTGCCGGAGTTCACATCGATGACCGTGAGCGCCTCGGCATAGTCGATCATCAGGTAGCCACCGCTGGGAAGGTCGACCCGGCGGTTCAGCGTCGAGTCCAGCACCCGCTCGACGCCGAAGGCCTCGAACAGCGGCCGGTCCTCGCTCCACAGCTCGACCCGCTCCGCCAGCTCGGGCGCGGTCCGGGCGAAGAAGGAGGCCAGCCGCGCATGCTGCTTCGCGTCGTCGACGATCGCCTTCTCGAAATGCGCCGAGAAGATGTCTCGCACAACCCTGACGGCGAGATCGGCCTCCTGGAAGACGAGGCTCGGCGCCGGGCTCTCCTGCACGCGAGCCATCAACACCTCGTGCAGCTTGTGCAGGTAGAGCAGCTCGCGTTCGAAGTCCTCGCGCCTGGCGCCGTGCGCTGCAGTGCGCACGATCACTCCGCCCTGCCCGAGGTCGAGCTTCGCTGTCTGACGGCGCAGGCGCTCGCGCTCGCGATCGTCCAGGCGTCGCGAGACGCCCACCCCCTCGCCGGTCGGCGCGTAGACCATGTAGCGCCCGGCGATCGTGAGCTCCATCGACAGGCGCGCGCCCTTGGTCTTCAACGGATCCTTGACGACCTGGACGACGACCTCCTGGCCCGGCTTCAGGAGCTCCGTGATCCGTTTGCCGCCGCCCCGCCCGCGGCGCGGCGCCTCCACGCCCGGCAGCACGATCTCATCGACGTGCAGGAAGCCGTTCTTCTCCAGGCCGATATCCACGAAGGCGGCCTCCAGCCCAGGCAGGACGTTGTCGACCTTGCCGGTGTAGATGTTGCCCACGATCGAGCGTGAGCCGCGACGCTCCAGATAGAGCTCAGCGACGCTGTAGCCCGCCCCGGCGCGGCCCTTGCCGCGCCTGCGGGTTGAAGCCTGCGACTTCGACGGGGAGGCGCTCGGGTCCTCCAGCAGCGCGACGCGCGTCTCGGCGCGGTCCACGCTGACAAGCACTTGCTTTCTCAATTCTCGGTTCCAGTCTCTTGAGATGGTTGGATGGCGACCCGCCGCGGCGCCGGAACGCGGGGAGGGCCCGCGCCGGCGGCGCAGTCTGCCTGCGTCCGCATGCCCCTGGAGCGCCGGGCTCCGGCACCGTGGCCGGGGCGCCGCGAAGCGATCCCGCGGCCGGCGCGGCCACGACGGGCGGCGCAGCCGCGGGAGGCGGAGCATCGAGGGGTGCCTGCAGGACGCCGCCGCGCCACGCCTCACGCTCCCTTGTGGGGGGAGCGTCGGCGGCGAGCGCGACGGCTGCGGGTCGGGTTGCTAGAAGCGGCAATTCGTTCACATTCAGGAGCGGGGTTCGATCTGGCAACAGCCAAGCGGCGCGGCGGATCGTCGCCTGCAGCATCTCACCAGCGCAGGACGCGTCCCTTCAGAGCCTCCGAGGAGCGCGCCCGCACATAGATGGACTGCAGCAATCCGATCGCGATCATCGTGGTGATGACAGAGGATCCACCGTAGCTCATGAGCGGCAACGTGATGCCCGTGTCGGGCGTGATCCCTGTCGCCACGCCCACGTTCACGAACACCTGGCACATCAGCATACCGACAACCCCGGCCGCGATCAGCGAGCCGAAGAGATCCTTGGCCATCGTCAGGATCCGCAGCCCGCGCCAGATCATCAGCGCGTAGAGCGAGAGCACCAGCGCGGCGCCGACGAATCCGTGCTCCACGCCGAGCGACGTGAAGATGAAGTCCGATTCGTTCTCCGGCACGAATCCGTAGACGGCGCTCCCGGGATGGGGCAGCCCGGATTGGCGCCCCGAGCCGATCGCGATCTCCGACTGGACCTGCTGGAAGGCCGAGCTTTCGACGTTGTGGGTCGGATGCAGGAACGAGGTCAGCCGTTCCATCTGTTCCTTTTTGAGGACATGCACGCCCAGGGCCGGAGCCACGACGATCACCAGCGTGACCCCGACCACGCCCAGCAGCGCCAGAGCGGCCAGCTGGCGCCACGGCACGCCGGCGACGAAGAGGACAGCCGCCGTGATCGCGATGTAGACGAGCGAGTCGCCGATGTCCGGCTCCAGCACCACGAGCATGGTCGGCACGATCGCGAGCGCCACCACCAGCGCCGTCGTCTCGCGGTCGCGCAGCTTGCGCGAGCGGTCGACCATGAACGCGGCCAGGAAGACGATCAGCAGGGTCTTGCCGAGCTCCGATGACTGGAAGGAGAAGAGCGGCAGGCTGATCGAGCGCACCGATTCGCCCACGTGGGTGCCGATCGCGAACACCGCGAGCATGATCACGATCAGCGCGCCGTAGATCCAGACCTTGAACTGGCGCAGCCAGCCGTAGTCCAGGCGCGAGAGCGCGGCCATCACGACCAGCCCGAGGACGAGGTAGATCGCCTGGTGCTCTACGTAGTAGGTGGGGCTGCCAGTTTCGTTGTGCCTGGTCGCGGGGCCGATCGTGAGGACCGAGCAGATGCCCAGGCCGATCGCGGCGAGGGTGAGCAGCGGGTCCAACGGCAGGGTGAAGCCGCCGGAGGACTGCTGGGCGGTCTCCTCGCTGGCCTGTATCGGACTGATCGCGGACATCGGCTCAGCGCTCGCGCAGCGGTCGAATCGACTCCGCCGGGGAGGTCTGCTCTGGGAGGTGTTCGCAGTGCTTCGACATCGGCACCTCGACCTAGGGGATCGCCTGCCCTGCGATCAGCTTCGCCTTCGGCTGGTGGTAGTACTGCTGCGCCAGCGCGCGCGCGACCGGCGCGGCGGCCTGGTCGCCATAGCCGCCCTGTTCGACGGTCACCGCGATCACGATCGGCCGCTGCCCGCTGGCCGACTGTAGGAAGCACATGTACCAGGCCTGTTCGAGCTGGCCGACGCGTTCGGCGGTGCCCGTCTTGCCGTAGGTGGGGTACTTTTCCTCGTTCCAGCCGACCCACACGTTGGTGGAGGTCCCACCTGGGCCGACCGTGCCGTCGTGGATGCCTTCGAAGATGTAGTGCAGGTATTCGGGGTTGAGATGGAAGCGGCGCCGCGGCGGGAACTTCAACGCCTGCCAGAGCGCCCCGTTCGGTTCGTCTATCTGCTTGCCGAGGTGCGGAGTGGGCACGGTCGCCTCGCCGCCCGTGCGGTAGGCGTTGACCTCTGCCGACCAGGCGACCGCCATCTGCAGCGGCGAGGTGAGCAGGTAGCCCTGGCCGACCGCGAGGTTCATGTTGTCACCGGTGGTCCAGATGGCGTTCGGTTCGAAGATGTAGCCGCACGGTTTGTGTTCCTTGCGGGTGCACTTGCGTTCCTTTTCGACCAGCCCTTCGAGCCATTCTTTGTCGGGGATGACGCCTTCCAGCTCGCTCGGCAGGTCGATTCCGGTTTCCCGCCCGATGCCCAGCCGGTGCGCCATCCGCTGGATCACCGGACCGTAGGCGTTCGCCCGCATGCCGACCGTGTAGAAGTAGGTGTCCGAGGAGACTTCGAGCGCCTGGGCCAGCGCGACGTTGCCGAATTCCATGTATGCCGCGTTGCAGTACGGCTGCCCGTGATAGTCGAGGCATTTGCCCGCGCCGAAGGTTTCGGTGGGTGTGATCACCCCCGCTTCCAGCGCCCCGATCGAGGTGATCGGCTTGAACGCGGAGCCGGTCGCGTAGCCGTCTTCGACGGCCCTGTTGAGCAGCGGCTGGCCGCCCGAGCTGGGGATTCCGGATGGGAACAGGCGTTCGTATTCGGCTTCGCTGATCGGCTTGGTGAACACTTCCGGGTTGTAGCTCGGATATGAGGCCATCGCGAGCACTTCGCCGTTGACCGGGTCGAGCACGACGAACGCGCCGCCGTCGGCCGGCCTGCCGGTTTCGTTGGCGATCTTGATCTCGCCGCGCAGCGCCGTTTCGCCCGCCTTCTGCAGCGGCAGGTCGATCGTCGTCTGCAGGTTGAAGCCCGGCTTCGGCGCCAGCGGCGCAAGCGTGGAGGGCAACGGTTCGCCGCTGGCGTTGACCTGTATGCGTTCCTTGCCGGGAGTGCCCTGCAGGTACTTGTCGTAGTAGTACTCCAGCCCGTTCTGGCCGACGATCGTGCCCGCCTGCATCCCTTTGTAGGGTCCTTTCTTCTGCTTGAGCTCAGGTTCGCTGACGGGACCGACATGGCCGAAGATCTGGGCGGCCATTTCCTTGAACGGGTAGGCGGTCGTGTCGACCGGCCGCTGGACCACGCCGGGGAATTCGCCCTGGCGCTCGCCGAGCACGGTGCGCGGGCCGGGACCGGTCGCGGTGTCGATCGTCACCGGCGCATACGACGTCGCATCGACGCTGCGCACCACCTCTTCGTCGATCGCCCGTGGCTTGATGTGCAACAGCGCGCCGAGCCGCCGAAACAGCGAGCGCAACCTGCCATCAGAGGCCGGCAGTGGCGCGACGCGCA
The DNA here is from genome assembly GCA_027314825.1 of Solirubrobacterales bacterium. Lineage (GTDB taxonomy): Bacteria > Actinomycetota > Thermoleophilia > Solirubrobacterales > Solirubrobacteraceae > Palsa-744. The sequence goes on along the minus strand of DAHVAB010000012.1, from coordinate 13,381 downwards.
CGTGCGGCAGCGCGTTCGCCTCGCGCTGCAGCAGCCGCAGCTGCCTGCGGCTGCTCGGGGCGAGCCGCTTGACATGCGGGTGCGCGCCCTGGAAGTCCTTGAGCTGCGCCCTGTAGTCGAGGGTCTTCTTTTCGGCCGCTTCGAGCGCTTCTTTGTACTTGGTCAGCTGACCTTCGAGCCCGGGCGGGAGCTGCGAGGGGATGATCTGCACGTCGTTGGTCGTCTTCGAGGAGACGAGCACCTGACCGCCCCTTGCGAGGATCTGCCCGCGGGGAGCGGCGATCGGCAGCGGCCGTTCGCGCTGGGCGGCCTGCTGAGCGACATAGTGTTCTCCGGTGAGGATCTGCAGGTACCACAGGCGGAAGAAGATGATGCCGAACATCACCAGCGCGAGGGTTCCGAGCGCTGCGACGCGCAGCGCGATCTGCGGCGAGACCGGCGCGCGCGACTCGGGCTTCTGCAGGGGGTCGAGGCTCATGCTCGGCGAGAGATCGGGCTGAGCCCGCCGGTCGAGTATGAGCGCCTGGCGCGCCGGCGCCGGCGCGGATCCTTCGGCAGGCCACCCTGCAGGGCGCGACGCACGATCATCCAGAACGGCAGCGCCACGACGGTGTCCACCACGATCCCGAGCACGATCTGGCGCAGCAGCTCAAAGCTGACCGGCGCATCGACTCCGAGCAGGAACTCGATCACCGAGTAGCCGACGAACGCGGTCGCGGCCGCAGCGGCACCGACGATGACCGGGATCAGCGCCCCCTGCGGATCGCGCAGCTCCTGCAGCCGTCCCGCCCAGAAGCCGATCAGCGTGAACAGCAGCGAGTTGATCCCGAGCGTCTGCACGAGGCAGAGATCGACCAGCAGCCCGATGCAGAAGCCCGCCGCGGCGCCGGCGACCGAGCCGCAGAGCAGGCCGACGAACGCGGCCAGCAGCGGCGTCAGTTCCACGCTCACCCCGAAGATGGGCACCTCCGCGACGACCCCGATCTGCAGGAAGACGACCACGACCGCGACGGCGGCGATCCGCAGCGCGAGGGCGCCCTGAGAGCTCGACGAGCTCATCGGCCGCCCCGGGGCCGATCCACCCTGCGCAGCGCACGCCCACACCGGAACGTCGATGCGCTCATCCGCCGCCCCCCACCTGGGCGACGCCGGTGCCGGCCGCCGCCCCCGTCTGGCGGCCGGGGGGCATCTTGGCGATCGCGTTGCTGACGCGCTGCACGCGCGAGCCGGGCGCGACCGTGAGCACCTTCACGACGTTCAGGTTGTGCAGTTCCGCGGCCGGGCGCACGTTCACCGACTTCGGGCTTTCTTCGGCGACCGAGCTGACCGTGCCGACCGGGATGCCGGGCGGGAACAACGATTCGCCTTCGCCGGAGACGGTGCCGGAGGTGACGACCAGGTCGCCCGGCACGATGTTCAGGTTCGTCGGCAGGTACTGCATGAGCAGGTCTTCGGGGTCGCCGACCTTCGGCTGGATCAGCCCGACCGCGCCGCTGCCGGAGAGTCGTGCGGAGACGCCGACCGTGCTGTCGGTGATCAGGCTCACCTGGGCGCCGTCGGGGGCGACCTGCGTGACCTTGCCGACGAGGCCTTCTCCGTTGACCACCGGATCGTTGATCGCGACGCCTTCGGAGCTGCCCGCTTCGATGTCGACCGTCGAATACCAGAGGTTCGCCGACTGCGCATCGACATTCGTCACCACGCCCCGGTAGGCGCCCGGCCCGACCTTGCGTTCCAGGCTCCGAATGCCGACGAGTTCCCGATCCGCGCGCATCTTCTCCTGTTCTGCGATCCGTTCCCGGCGCAGCCTGTCGACCTCGCGACGCAGCTGCGCCACGCGGCTGTTGGAGTGCAGCACTTCCCCGAAGAAGCTGAACACGCCGCGCACCGGCTTCAGCGCCGCGTTTGCGCCGTCCTGGATCGGGGAGATCACGGTGAGAAAGCCCCGCTGGACCGAGTGCAGCCCTCCGCCTGCCGACTCGCCGAAGTAGGCGGTCAGCAGCACCAGGGAGATCACGACGAGCACCAGCAGCAGTGCGCGCCGACGCCGGACCGTCTTGCCGTACAAGGATTGCCTTCCCGAGACTGCGTCAGTGGTCAGTGAACAGAGTACGCCCGAGCATGCCGCCGCGCCTCGCCGGCGCGGGGCGCAGCCCGACCCAAGAGGCTAGCGGCGTCTGCGGCTGCGCGAGGAGGTCCGATTGGCCCGGTGGATCGTCTCGAACTCCTCCAGCGAGCGGCCTGAGCCGACCGCCACGCAGGTCAGAGGCGACTCCGCGACATGCGCCGGCATCTGCGTCTCCTCGCGCAGGCGGACGTCCAGTCCCTGCAGCAGCGAGCCGCCGCCGGCCAGCATTATCCCCCGGTCCATGATGTCCGATGCCAGCTCCGGCGGAGTCCGATCGAGCGTCTCCTTGACCGCCTCGACGATCTGCGAGAGCGGCTCCTCCAGCGCCTGTCGGATCTCCTCGCTGGTGATCACCACCGTCTTCGGCAGCCCGGAGACCATGTCGCGCCCCCGGATCTCCGCCTGCAGCTCCTCCTCCATCGGGCAGGCCGAGCCGACCTCGAGCTTCAGCTCCTCGGCGGTCTGCTGGCCGATCAGAAGCTTGTACTCGCGCTTGGCGTAGTTGATGATCGCCTCATCGAGCTCATCGCCGCCGACCCTGATCGACTGGGAGACGACGATCCCGCCGAGCGATATCACCGCCACCTCAGAGGTGCCGCCACCGATGTCCACGACCATCGACCCGGTCGGCTCGCCGACCGGCAGCCCCGCCCCGATCGCAGCCGCCATCGGCTCCTCGATCAGGTAGGCGGCCCGCGCGCCGGCAGAGAGGCACGCCTCTTCGACCGCCCGCTTCTCCACCCCGGTCACCCCGGAGGGCACGCAGACGACCACCCGTGGATGGGCGAAGCGGTTCTGATGGACCTTCTGGATGAAGTGCCGCAGCATTTCCTCAGTCACGTCGAAGTCGGCGATCACGCCGTCCTTCAGCGGCCTGATCGCCTGGATCGAGCCGGGCGTGCGCCCCAGCATCCGCTTGGCCTCGATCCCGACCGCGTGCACCTCGCCCGAGCGGGAGTCGATCGCCACCACGCTCGGCTCTGAGAGCACGATGCCGCGGCCTCGCACGTAGACGAGCGTGTTGGCGGTGCCGAGATCGACCGCCATGTCGCGGCCGCCGAAACCGGTCAGATAGCTGAATATGCCCATTGATCGAGACCGCACGTAGCCGGATCAGGCCTGACGGGCCTGGGGTTCTTCCCGCCTGCGCGCCATCCGGCGCGCGCCATACGGGAACCGGCTCGCACGGCGGGCAGTCTAGCGAACGGCCCGTCGCCCGCAGCGCGCTTGCGCGCAGGCTGCATGGCCTGATGCAGGACCGGGCGGCCGACCCCGGGCCGCTCAGGCGTCCAGCAGATCGGGGCAGAGGTCGAGCAGGCCCGCCACGGGCAGGCCGACGACGTTCTCGTACTCGCCCTCGATCCGGCGCACCAGCGCGGTGCCCGCGCCCTGGATCGCGTAGCCGCCGGCCCTGCCGCGCCACTCACCGGTGGCGATGTAGCGCTCGATCTGCCTCGCGCCCAGCTCCCTGAAGCTCACCGCGGTGCTGACGAGCGCCGTGCGCGCCGGCGTGCCATCCGCAGCCAGCAGCGCAATCCCGCTGTGCACCGCGTGGGTTCTGCCCGAGAGCGCGCTCAACGTCGCGCGCGCCTGCTGCTCGTCCGCCGGCTTGCCGTACATCTCTCCGTCCAGCTCGACGACCGTATCGACGCCGAGCACCACCTCGCCGGAGCCGGGGCGCAGCACCGCCTGCGCCTTCAACAGCGCATTGTGCAGCGCGGCCCTACGCGGCGGGCCCTCTTCGAGCTCCTCCACGTCGGCGGGGCGCGCTTGGAAGCTCACGCCCAGCCGAGTGAGGACCGCGACGCGCTGCGGCGCGCGCGAGGCGAGGATCAGCATGCCCAGAGGCGTAGACGCCAGGACGGGGTCACGGTGCTCACATCATCGGGCCGAAGGCGGCGGTCATCGGCCTCCGGCAGAGCGCTGGCCGGGCCGCGGACGGCACGGTCAGCCCAGCTCATCTCCGAAGAACAGGGCCAGCTCGCGCGTCGCCGACTCCGGGGAGTCGGAGCCGTGGACCATGTTGCGGCCCGTCTCGGTCGCAAACTCGCCCCTGATCGAGCCGGGCGCCGCCTCCAGCGGGTTGGTGGCCCCGATCAGCTGTCGCGCCGCGGTGACGGCGTCGTGCCCCTCCAGCGCGATCGCGACCAGCGGCCCGGAGGTGATGAAGTCGACCAGCTCACCGAAGAACGGCCGCTCGGCGTGCTCGGCGTAATGGCGTTCCGCCAGCTCCCGGCTCATCGTCATCTGCCTCATCGCCGCCAGGCGCAGCCCCTTGCGCTCGAACCGGGCGATGATCTCGCCGAAGAGCGAGCGCTCGAAGGCGTCGGGCTTGATCAGGATCAGGGTTCTCTCCATGTTCTCCTCGTCTTTGGTTCGGGATTGGCGGCTACGGCGCTGCGCTGCGCCGGCCGGCGGCAGTGGCGGCCAGCAGGCAGGCAGGCCGCACATGATGCCCGGCCGCGGCGGCGGCCGCCTCGCCGGGGGCGGCAGGACCGAGATCACACGCGGCCGTCGCCGGCCGGCCCGTCTACGGCCCTTGCGGACGCGTGCGTCGCGAGCGGCGCTCGGCGCGGGCGGCCTCGCGGGCGGATGTCGGCACCGGTGCCACCTCGCCATCCTCGGAGAGGATCAGCTCGTCGGCCTCCACCGTGCTGCCGAGCAGGTCGCGTGCACGCGCAGGCACGTCAGCGTCAGCGTCAGCGAGCTCCCGACCGCGCGCAGGCGCATCAGCGCCACCACGCCGTGCCGCCCGCTCCACGCGCGTGGCGGCCTGGGCAGGCGGCTGGGCCTCCGGCACGCGAGAGCGGCGACGCCGGGCTCGCGACGGGGCGCTGCCGGCGGCGCTGCCGGCGCCGACGACCTCCGTCTCACAGTAGGGGCAGATGGTCCACGCCGGATCGAGCGGCTTGGCGCAGCCGGCACACCGGTCCTTGACCGGCTGCAAGCAGCTGGGGCAGCGGATGAAGTCACGCTCGATCGGATAGTCGCAGTGCGGGCACATGCTCGCCTGCAGCTGGGCCAGGCGCAGTTCCGCCGCTCTCGTCTCCAGCTCCCGCTCGCGCGCGTCCTCCAGATACTCGGGCGGACGCAGGATCGCATAGACCAGCGGGCCCACGAACGGGAACAGCGCGGCGAGCGTGGCGCAGCCGACGAGCAGCGGGTCGGCGACGCGGCGACGGGCGTCGCTGTAGGTCCAGTAGATCAGCGACAGGTAGACGATCGCCAGGAACAGGATCAGCAGGTCGACGAGCAGGCTGAGGGTGCTGCTGTGGATTCCGAAGTAGGCGATGGGGATCATTGCCGGGCCGCCGCGGCGCGCAGGGGCCGCCGTCAGACACGTGAGTGCCCGAGTTTAGAGAAACAGCCTTCCGAAAACGTATCCGGCCGCGAAGAACACGAGCACGACCAGTGCCACGATCAGGGCGACGGCGCCGATCATGGCGAGCACCGACGGGCCCTCGTCGCTCATCCCCCGGCGCCTCGCTGCACATCGATGGTGGAGGACCGCTCGGCGGCCTCCGCAGCCAGAAGGGCGCCGACCAGGTAGACAGAGCCGGTCACCAGCACCGCCGCGTCCCGATCGGCGTGCCGGCTCGCCCACGCCCGCGCCTCCCGCAGCGCCCGCAGCGGCCGCGTCTCGCACCGGCTGCCCTGGAAGCCGATCTGGCCCGCCAGCGATTGCAGCGCGGCCGGCGAGAGGGCCCGCGGGCTGGGTGGCGCGGTGAAGAACGCGCTGCTGGCGTGCGGCAGCAGGCAGCGCAGCATCGCGGCGGCATCCTTGTCCTCCAGCACCCCCATCACGAGCGCGACCGGGCGCTCACCGAGCACCTCCGGCAGCGCCTGCGCCAAGGCTTCCGCCGCATGGGGGTTGTGTGCGCCGTCCAGCACGGTGAGCGGAGCGCCGCGCAGCACCTGCAACCTTCCTTGCACCGCGGTCGCGGCGGCCGCGTCCAGTACGGCGCCAGAGCGCATCTCGATCCCCACCGACGCCAGGTAGCGCTCGGCGAGCACTTCTGCCAGCGCGAAGTTGCGCTGCTGGAAGGCGCCGGGCAGGGGCAGGGCGACCCGCGGCCGCGACGGCGCGATCACGATCTCCGCTTCCCGCTGGCTCGCCGTTTGCCGCGCCAGCCGCCGCACCTCCTCATCGACGCCCGCCCCAAGCACGAGCGTCCTGCCACTGCCGAGCACCGCGAGCTTCTCCGTCGCGATATCCCCGATCGTCGGCCCAAGCCAGCGCGTGTGCTCCAGGCCGACATTGGTCAGCGCGGTCACGGTCGAGTCGATCACGCTCGTAGCGTCAAAGCGCCCGCCGAGCCCCGCCTCGACCACCGCGACCTGCACGCCGCGCTGGGCCATCGCGTCGAACGCGGCCGCCGTGAGCAGCTCGAACTGGGTGACGTGATCGTCCTCGGCGAGAGTCCGGTTGACCCGGTCGGCCGCCCATGCGGCCCGGGCGACCGCCGCCGCGAACTCGCCTGCGCTCAGGTCGCGCTCGGCTATCTGGATCCGTTCCGAGTAGGAGATCAGATGCGGCGAGAGGTAGGCGCCCGTCGCCAGTCCATGCCGCTGGAGGATCGCGGCGGTCATCCTCGTCGTCGAGGACTTGCCGTTGGTCCCAACCACATGGATCGACGCGAACCGCCGTTGCGGCAGCCCGAGCACGGTCATCATCCGGCGCATCCGGTCCAGACCGAAGCGCATGCCGAACAGCTCCAGCGAGCGCAGGTGGCGCTCGGCGCGCTCGCCGCTCCAGGAGTCGGCGCTCATCGCCGCCGGCCGCCCTGGCGGCGCACACGGCACGCCCTCACAGCGCCTCCATCTCCCCCTGCAGCCGCGCGAGCTTCTCCCGCTCGGCCTGCACGACCGCGTCCGGGGCTCGCTGCACGAACCTCTCGTTTGCGAGCTTGGCCTGAACACGCTCGATCTCCGTCGCGAGCCGTGCGCTCTCCGCCTCGCGGCGGCGCTGCGCCGCATGGAGGTCGAGCCCATCCTCGGAGAGCACCTCGATCGTCCCACCCGGCACCGACACCGCCGCCACCGGGACGGGCCCCGCGCCGTTTCCAGACGCCAGCTCCAGCCGCGCCAGCCGCGCGAGCGCCGCCCCCGTCTCCTCGTAGCCCTCCGCGGCGATCCGCGCCGGCACGAGCTGCCCCGGCCTGGCCGCCACCGAGTCCCGCCACCCGCGCACCAGCGTGACCGCCTCGATGACGCGCGAGACCTGCCGCTCCGCCTCCTCGTCGATCAGCTCGTCCGCCGGACGAGGCCACTCCGCGCCGGCCAGCAGTCCCTCCCCGCCGAGGTGCCCCCACAGCTCCTCGGTGACGAACGGGATGATCGGATGCGCAAGCGCGACCGTATGGCGCAGCACGTGCAGCAGCGTGGCGGCCAGCTCCCGCGCGCCCTCCCCGCCGGCCGCAAGACGATGCTTGGACATCTCTATGTACCAGTCGCACAGCTCCCCGTACACGAAGTCGTAGAGGCCGAGTGCCGCGTGCGAGAAGTCATACCCCTCGATCATCGCAGTCGTCTGCACGGTGATCCTCTGCAGACGCGAGAGCATCCACCGGTCCTCGACCGTCAGCGGCAGCGGCTGGGGACACAGCGACTGGAGGTCGACCTCCGGCTGCTCGTCGATCCTCGTCAACGCGAAGCGCACCGCGTTATAGAGCTTGTTGCTCAGCGCCTGGCCCTGCGCGATCCGCTCCTCGCTGAAGCGAACGTCCTGCGACGAGGCCATGCTCAGAAGCCCCCAGCGCAGCGCATCGGCTCCATAAGCCGGGAATGAGCCTGGCGGGTGGGAGCCATCTCCGAAGACAGGTGGCCGCGGCCCGCCGTCGATCAGGCCGAGCGGGTCGATCCCGGTCCCAAGGGACTTGGACATCCGCCGCCCGTCCGGCGCCTGGATGATCGCGTGGATGTAGACGTCGCGGAACGGCGGCCGTCCGGTCAGCTCGATGCCCATCATGATCATCCGGGCGACCCACAGGAACAGGATGTCTCGCGCGGTGGAGAGCACGTTCGTCGGATAGAAGGCCCGCAGCTGCGGCGTATCCTCGGGCCAGCCGAGCGTGGCGAAGGGCCACAGCGCCGAGGAGAACCAGGTGTCCAGCACGTCTTCCTCCTGACGCAGCGCCCCGCCGCACTCCGGGCAGCTCTGCGGCGCGAGGCGCGCGACGTGCTCGCCGCCGCAGGAGTCGCAGTAGTACACGGGGAGCCGGTGGCCCCACCACAGCTGCCGGGAGATGCACCACGGCCTGATCTCCGCCATCCATTCGAGGTAGACCTTGCGCTGGCTCTCCGGCACGATCCGCACCGCGCCGCTCTGCACCGCCTCGATCGCGGGGCGCGCGAGCTCGTCCATCCGCATGAACCACTGCAGGGAGATCAGCGGCTCGATGCGCTCACCGGAGCGGTGGGAGTAGGGGACGCTGTGCAGGTAGGGCTCGCTGCCCACGACGCGGCCCTCCGCTTCCAGCGCCGCGATCACCGCCGCGCGCGCCTCCATCACCGTCAGGCCGGCGTAGGGCGCCCCCGCCTCCGCGGTCATACGGCCGTCCTCGCCGATCACCGAGACCTGCGGCAGGCCGTGCCGGCGGCCGATCTCGAAGTCGTTCGGGTCGTGTGCCGGGGTGATCTTCAGCTGGCCGGTGCCGAAGTCGCTCTTGACGTAATCGTCCGCGATCACCGGGAGCCGGCGCCCGATCAGCGGCAGGATCGCGGTGCGCCCGACGAGATCGCCGTAGCGCGCATCCTCCGGGTTGACCGCGACCGCCGTGTCGCCGAGCATCGTCTCCGGGCGCACCGTCGCGATCGTGACGCTGCCGCCGCCATCCAGGTCATAGCGGATCGAGTAGAGGGTGTCGGTCTCCTCCCGCTCCTCCACCTCCAGGTCGGAGATCGCCGAGCGCGTGCCGGGGTCCCAGTTGACGATATAGCGATCGCGGTAGATCAGCCCCTTCTCGTGGAGCGCGACGAACACCTCCGCCACGGCGCGCGCGTAGGGCTCGTCGAGCGTGAACCGCTCTTCGGAGTAGTCGCAGGAGGCGCCCAGGCGCTTGAGCTGCTCGACGATCGTGCCCCCGTAGTGCTCGCGCCACTCCCATACGCGCTCCACGAACGCCTCCCTGCCGATCTCCCGCCGGGAGCTGCCTTCGGCGCGCAGCGCCTTCTCCACCTGCATCTGCGTCGCGATCCCGGCGTGGTCGGTGCCGAGGATCCACTTCGTGCGGATGCCGCGCATGCGGTGGTAGCGGACCAGGACGTCCTGGACGGAGCCGTTGAGCGCATGGCCCATGTGCAGCGATCCGGTGACGTTGGGCGGCGGGATCGCGATCGCGTAGGCATCCGCGGAATCCCCGCCCGGCTCCGGATGGAACAGGCCGCTCTGAATCCAGCGCGCGATGATCCCCGCCTCCACCTCCGCCGGATCGAAGCGGGCGCGGCCGGCCAGCGCGTCCACGCGCGGGCCCGTCGGGTTGCTGGATCGGCTCATCGGAGCAGTGAGTCTAGAGCCGCGCCGCGTCCGAGCGAGCGCGCCCGCCGGCGATCAGTTGGCGATGCCGCCGAAGACCGCGAACGGGTGCATCGCTTCCCAGATCGGCGCGCCGACACCCTCGGCCGCGATCTCGCTGCCCTCCGGCGCCTCCCCGCGCACCCGCTCGGCCAGCGCCGCCGCCTCATCCTCGTCGCGGGCGCCGATCAGAAGATGGCGCCAGTGGCGCTCCAGGGATATCCCCTCGCCCTGCAGCCGCTCCGCGAGCGCGATCGCGTCATGGTGGCTTGCGAGGCTGACACGCACCTCCCACTCCGCGTATCCGGCAACGCTCGACTCCTCATCCTCCAGCTCGGTCAGCCGCTCGTGCTCCTCGGCGCGCTCCTGGGCAGTGGACGGCATCGGCATCGCCGCGTCCTCCCAGCGCTCCTCCAGCGGATGCCAGCGCCAGACCGTGACCTGCCCCGGGATCGCCCGTTGCCGCATCGCCTCGGCGACGAGATCGCGAACGCGGGCGGCGGCGAGCGCACTGTCCGCGTAGAGGAAGACGCTCTCCTGCTCACGGGTGGCGGGAATCCTGCCGAGAACGTCGCGCTCGCCGGGCTCGACGCGGTGCTCACGCAGCGCGTGCAGCAGCTCGCGAGCGCTCACCGTCTGCACCCGGATCCTGAATTCGTCGTGGGCCACCGGACTAGGCGGTGCCCTTGCGCGCCGAACGGCGCTCGGGAAGCTCTGCCGCGGCGGTGGCGCCGCCACCGTCCTTCTGCGCTTCGGTCACGAGCGTCGGCGTGAGCCCCCGCTCGACCGTCTCCCTGGTCACCACGCACTTCTTCACGTCCTGGCGGGATGGCAGCTCGAACTGGACCTCCAGCAGGATCTCCTCCATGATCGAGCGCAGGCCCCTGGCGCCCGTTTCCCGCTCCAGCCCCTTCTCGGCGATCGCATGCAGCGCATCGTCGGCGAACACGAGCTCCACCCCGTCGAAGGCGAAGAACCGCTGGAACTGCTTGACCAGCGCGTTGCGCGGCTCGACCAGGATCGAGACCAGGTCGTCGCGGGTCAGCTGGTGAACGGCGGACATGACCGGCAGGCGGCCGATGAACTCGGGGATCAGCCCGTAGTGGATCAGGTCCTCCGGGAGGCAATGCTCGAAGATCACGCCCTGATCGTGGGTCGACCGCTCCTGGATCGCGGCCGCGAAGCCGACGCCCTGGTGGCCGATCCGGCGCTCGATCACCTTGTCCAGGTTGGCGAACGCGCCCCCGCAGATGAACAGCACGTTGGTCGTGTCGATCGTCAGGAACTCCTGGTGAGGATGCTTGCGACCACCCTGCGGAGGCACCGAGGCGTGCGTGCCCTCCAGGATCTTCAGGAGCGCCTGCTGGACGCCCTCGCCGGAGACGTCGCGCGTGATCGACGGGTTGTCGGCCTTGCGAGCGATCTTGTCGACCTCGTCGATGTAGATGATCCCCGTCTCCGCCTTGCGCACATCGAAGTCGGCGGCCTGGATCAGCTTCAGCAGGATGTTCTCCACGTCCTCGCCCACATAGCCGGCCTCGGTCAGCGCCGTGGCGTCGGCGATCGCGAACGGGACGTTCAGGATCCGCGCCAGCGTCTGCGCGAGCAGCGTCTTGCCGCAGCCGGTCGGCCCGAGCAGAAGGATGTTTGACTTCTGCAGCTCGATCTCGCCATCGCCCGACTGCATCATCTGGACGCGCTTGTAGTGGTTGTAGACGGCGACCGAGAGCGTGCGCTTGGATGCCTCCTGGCCGACCACGTACTCGTCGAGAACCTCGTAGATCTGCTTGGGCTTCGGCAGGCTCTCCAGGTCGAAGGCCGGCGCAGGCACCATCTCCTCGTCGATGATCTCGTTGCAGAGATCGATGCACTCGTCGCAGATGTAGACGCCGGGCCCGGCGATCAGCTTCTTGACCTGCCGCTGGGACTTGCCGCAGAAGCTGCAGAGCAACTGCTCGTTGGATTCGGTCGGTCTTGCCATTGGTGGTGGGCTTCCTGTCGGTTTCAGCTCTCTGGACGCTCGGCCGAGAGGCGGCCGACGTGCCGATCGCCGGCCGGCGAGCGCGCCGATCGGCCGGCAGATGGACCGGGCCGCCGGGCGGCGACCGGGTCCGTGGCGCTCCTGTGAGCGCTCCCGCTAGTGCTCCGAGATGACGCGATCGATGATGCCGTACTCCTTCGCCTCCTCCGAGCTCATGAAGTAGTCGCGCTCGGTGTCCTTCTTAACCTGCTCGATGTCCTTGCCGGTGTGCTTGGCGATGATCTCGTCCAGGCGGCGCCGCACGTCGATGATCTCCCGCGCGTGGATCTCGATGTCGGTGGCCTGGCCCTGAAAGCTTGAGGAGACCTGGTGGATCAGGATCTTCGCGTTCGGCAGGGCCATCCGCTTGCCGTGGGCCCCACCGGCCAGCAGCAGCGCGCCCATCGACATCGCGATCCCGACGCAGATCGTCTGCACGTCCGGCTTGATGAACTGCATCGTGTCGTAGATCGCGAGCCCCGCGTAGACCGACCCGCCGGGCGAGTTGATGTACAGGGAGACATCCTTCTCCGGATCCTCGCTCTCCAGATGGAGAAGCTGCGCCACGACGAGGTTGGCGACCTGATCGTCGACCGGCGTGCCGAGGAAGATGATCCGCTCGTTGAGCAGACGGCTGTAGATGTCGAACGCGCGCTCCCCGCGCGAGGTCTGCTCGACGACCATCGGCACCAGTGGGCTCATCGTTGCGGCCTGCCTTCCATGTAGATCATCATCGCCCCTCTCGTGCGGCCCGGCACGGCATCTCGCTGGTCCTGGCTTCTGTTTGCCCTCGACGTCTCGATTCCTCCAAGCGCGCGGCGAGATCCGGCAGATCGCAACCGGCTCCGACCATGGCGACCGCCATAGAGGCTAGCGGTCGGCCGCCGTTCAACACGCCTATGGCGTCCACAGCCGTCCACCGCCGCCGCCGGCCTGCTCCGCCGCGCCCTCGGCGGCCTCGGCGGCCTCGGAGGCGCCCTTCTCGGGCGTCCAGAGCTGCTCGCGCGCCTGCGCCAGCTCCGGCTCGATCGGCTCCGCGCTCTCGGCGATCAGGTCGATCGCGGCCTGCGCGGCGAGATCGTCTCGCAGTTCCTCGATCCTCCCCGACCTGCGCAGCTCCCGCACCAGCTCGGCCGGCTCAGCCTCACGCTCGTGCGCCACCGACGTAAGCGCCTGCTCCAGCTCCTGCTCACCCGGCTCGATCCCCTCCGCCTCGACGACGGCCGTGATCACCGCCTCGCGACGCAGCGCCCGCTGCGCATCCGGCTCCAGCTCCGAGAGCACCTGCTCCTCGTCGCGGCCGTCGATCTGAAGATATGTCTCGCGGGAGATGCCCCGGTGCTGCAGCGAGTGCAGCATCCGCTCCCACATCTCCCCGGCACGCGCCCTGATCAGCGCCTGCGGCACCTCGACCTGCGCCTCAGCGACCGCCGCATCCAGCGCGGCCTCGCGGAACTCGCCCTAGAATCACCTGCGCTCGGCCTCCTCCAGGCGGCCGCGAATCTCATCGCGCACCTCGTCGATGCCCTCGAACCCGGCGTCCATCGCCAGGTCGTCGTCGACGGCTGGCAGCTCCTTGCGCTTGACCTCCTTGACGGAGACGGTGAGGGTCGCGCGCACGCCGCCGAGCGGCCCGGGTGGGCGGGTCTCCGGTTCGTCCGGGAAGGTGAGCTCGATCGTGCGCTGATCGCCGGCGCTCGCGCCGGCGAGCGCCGTCTCG
>DAHVAB010000129.1 GCA_027314825.1 Solirubrobacterales bacterium | reverse complement strand
CCGAGGCGGCGCCGTCTGCGCCCACGACCGCGTCCGCCGGCGCGAGGAGCTTCGCGCCTCGCCGCGCTGCCGGCGGCCCGATCGCGCTCTCCTGGAGCGGCGGCAAGGACTCCGCGCTCGCGCTGCATGCGCTCCGCGAGCGAGGCGTCGAGCCGGAGGCGCTGATCACCACCATCACGACCGGGTATGAGCGGATCAGCATGCACGGCGTCCGCTGCGAGCTGCTGCGCGCGCAGGCGGCGGCGGTGGGGATAGAGCTCGTGGAGGTGCCGATCCCCCCGGGCTGCACCAACGAGCTCTATGAGGCGCGCTTCGCGAAGGCGTTCGAGCGCCGGCCCCTGGCCGGAGTGAGCGCCGTCGCCTTCGGTGACCTCTTTCTCGAGGATGTCCGCGCCTATCGCGAGCAGCGCATGTGGAAGAGCGGCCGCGACGCGCTCTTCCCGATCTGGGGCCGCGATACGCGCGAGCTTGCACGGGAGTTGATCGTCGCGGGCTTTCAGGCGGTGCTGGCGTGCGTGGACCCGCGGGCCATGCCGGCATCACTCGCCGGCCGACGCTACGATCGGCGGCTGCTCGCCGAGCTGCCGGAGGGCGTGGATCCCTGCGGGGAGAACGGCGAGTTTCACACCTTCCTGTACGCGGGCCCCATCTTCTCCGAGCCGGTGCCGTGGGTGCGGGGAGAGGTGGTGCAGCGCGACGGGTTCGTATTCTGCGACCTGCTGCTGCGAGGTTCCGCAGCCAACCCGAGGAGTCCCAATTGAGAGAGCCCGATGTGATCGTGGTGGGCGCCGGCCTGGCCGGCCTGGTCGCCGCCCACGAGCTGGTGAAGGCCGGCCGCCGCGTGCTGGTCGTCGATCAGGAGAACCGCAACAACCTGGGCGGCCAGGCCTTCTGGTCGCTCGCCGGCCTGTTCCTGGTGGATAGCCCCGAGCAGCGGCGGTTGGGGATCAAGGACTCCTATGAGCTCGCCCTGCAGGACTGGATGGGGTCGGCCGGCTTCGACAGGGAGCGCGAAGATCACTGGCCGCGGCGGTGGGCACAGGCGTATGTAAGGTTCGCGGCGACCGAGAAGCGCTCCTACCTGCGCGAGCTGGGCCTGCGGGTCGTGCCGATGGTCGGCTGGGCCGAGCGCGGCGACGGCAGCGCCACCGGTCACGGCAACTCGGTGCCCCGGTTTCACCTGACGTGGGGAACCGGCCCCGAGCTGGTCCGGATCTTCGCAGGGCCGGTGCTGGAGGGCGAGCGGCGAGGCCTGGTCGACTTCGCGTTCAGGCACAGGGTCGACGAGCTGATCGTGCAGGATGGCGCGGTCGTGGGGGTGCGCGGTGCGGTGCTGGAGCCGTGCGAGACGCTGCAGCGCGGGCGCGCCTCCTCGCGCACCGCGGTCGGCGAGTTCGAGCTGCGCGCCAGGGCGGTGGTCGTGTGCAGCGGCGGGATCGGCCACAGCTTCGAGACGATCCGCGCCAACTGGCCGACCGAGCGGCTCGGCGCGGCGCCGGAGCACATGATCGCTGGAGTGCCCGCCTACGTCGACGGGCGCATGCTGGGGATCGCTGAGCAGGCAGGTGCGAGCGTGGTGAATCGCGACAGGATGTGGCACTACGTCGAGGGGATTCACAACTGGGACCCGGTCTGGCCGCGGCACGCGATCCGGATCATCCCCGGGCCCTCCTCGCTGTGGCTGGACGCCAACGGGCGGCGCCTGGAGGCGCCCTGCTTTCCCGGGTTTGATACGCGCGGGACGCTGCGGCGCATACTCTCAACCGGCCACGACTACTCGTGGTTCATCCTCAACGAGTCGATCATCGGCCGCGAGTTCGCGCTGTCGGGCTCCGAGCAGAACCCGGACGTCACCGGCAAGGACATGAGGCTGACCGCCCGCAGCCGGCTTGCCCGCAAAGCCACGCCACCGGTGCAGGCGTTCAAGGACCACGGCGTTGACTTTGTGGTACGCGAGAGTCTGAAGGAACTGGTGGCTGGTATGAACGAGATCGCTCGCGGCCCGCAGCTGAGCTATGAGCAGGTGGAGCGCGAGGTGCTGGCCCGCGACCGCGAGGTGTCCAATGGGTACGGCAAGGACGCCCAGCTGATGGCGATCGCCAACGCGCGCAGGTACCGCGGCGAGCGGCTGCGGATCGCGAAGCCCCACCGGCTGCTCGACCACGCGCACGGGCCGCTCATCGCCGTGCGGCTGAACATCTGCACCCGCAAGACTCTCGGAGGATTGGAGACGAACCTGGATTCACAGGTCATCCAGGCCGACGGCTCGCCGTACCCGGGCCTCTACGCAGCCGGGGAGGTCGCCGGCTTCGGCGGCGGCGGGGTGCATGGGTATAACGCCCTGGAGGGCACGTTCGTCGGCGGCTGCATCTTCTCCGGACGCGCCGCCGGCCGGGCGCTCGCGAGGGAGCTGCGATGAGCGCGCGGCGCCCCGCCTCGGGCCGCCCGGCGGCGAGCCCCCGTCGCACCGCGCTCGTGACGGGCGCCTCCTCGGGGATCGGCGCCGCCGTCGCAGCGGAGCTGCTGGCCCGCGGCCACCGCGTGATCGGCACGAGCCGCAACCCGGATCGGATGATGAGTGGGGCCGCGGAGCGGCCCGCGGGCATGCAGTGGCTCGCCCTCGACCTCGCCGATGATCGCAGCGTCGCCGCCTGTGCTACGGCGGCCGGCCAGGTGGACATCCTGGTCAACAATGCCGGCGAGAGCCAGGTGGGCGCCCTGGAGGAGCTGCCGCCGGAGGCGATCCGGCGGATGTTCGAGATAAACGTCTTCGGTCCGGTGCGCCTGACCCAGCTGCTGGCCGGCGGCATGCGGGAGCGGGGCTATGGCCGCGTGGTGATGGTCGGCTCGATGCTCGCGAGCTTCCCGCTCGCCTTCCGCTCCTCATACTGCGCCACGAAGGCCGCGATCAGGGCGTTCGCCGACGGTGCCCGCTTCGAGCTCTCGCCCTACGGCGTGTGGCTCACCACCGTGGAGCCCGGCTCGATCAACACGGGGATCAGCGAGCGGCGCACCCGGTACACGGCGGAGGGCTCGCCCTATGCGCGCGACTACGAGAAGGTGCTCAGCAGGCTAGACGCCAACGAGGCGCAGGGGATAAGCGCAGAGAAGGTCGCGCGCACCGTCGTGGAGGCGATCGAGGCGGACCGGCCGAAGCCGCTCTACGCGGTCGGCAGCGGCGCTCCGCTCGTCTTCGCGCTCAAGCGCGTGACCGCGCGAACGCTCGTTGAGCGGATCGTGGCCCGCAAGCACGGGCTGGCCAGGTGAGCTGACCCGCCCGCCCTCCACGCGGCGCCCCGATCCGCCGGCGGCTGCAGCGGTGGTGCGCGCTCAGGCCAGTGCCTCTTCGGGCTCGTCGTCGCCGAGCGCGGCCGCGGCGCCGTCCGTGTCGCCGAGCCGCGTGGGATCCTTGGGGGAGCCCTTGATCAGATCGTCTGGAGATGTGTCCTCGGGGAGGCGGCCCTGGCGGGTGCCGAAGTAGATCGCCTGCGGGTGGTGGGCGATCAGCGCGAGCGTCGACTGCTCCGGTTCGGGGGCGTAGCCGTCGGTGATTGACATGCCGATCCGCGAGAGATCGAGCAGCTTCTCGACCTTCAGATGCTCGCTCTGCTCGGGCACCGCCGGGTAGCCCCAGGAGTAGCGGCGGCCCTGGGCGGCGCCGATGCCGAGCATCTCGCGTGCCACCGAGTGCAGCCACTCCGCAAGGCCCTCGGCGGTCTGTACGCCGAGGCCGTGGACGAAGAGCTGCTCCGCGAACTCGCCTTCCGCCTCCAGCCTGGCCATCAGCTCGGTGACCTGCGCGCCGACCGTCACCGCCTGCAGGCCGACGACGTCGAGCTGTGTCGGCGGGCCGCCGCCGTCGGCCGCCGGCCGGAAGAAGTCGGCCAGGCAGAGCCGCTGCCCCTTCGGCTGGCGGGGGCAGGTGAAGCGGGTCAGCTCGCTGGCCGGATCGCGTGGATCGAGCGCCGCCTGCTCGCCCGTGACGCGCGGGTCGAGCACGACGATCTCGTTGCCGGCGGCATAGCAGGGAAAGAAGCCGAGCAGCGCGCGGGGGTGCAGGTAGTCCTGGGTCGCCCACATCCGCTGCAGGCGGGGGATGAAGTCATCGCGCAGAAGCTCGCGCCACGCCTCGCCCTTGACCCCCTTGCCGCCCCAGTGCAGCTTGAAGAGCACGTGGGTGTCCAGGTGGGGGTAGACCTCATCGAGATCGACCGGGATCTCCTGCGCGCCCCAGAAGGGCGGGGTCGGGATCGGCACGTCGGTGCGGGCGGCCGAGCGCACGGAGGAGTCGCTCGTGTCGAGCTGCTCGGGCTCTGCGCCCTTCTCGCGGTACTCGGAGGCGCCCGTGCGCAGCTTGGAGACGAGCGCCTGCCGGGCCTGATCGTCGATCAGCTGGTCCATCACGGCCAAGCCCTCGAAGGCGTCCTTGCAGTAGAAGACTCCGGGCTCGTATATCTCCTCGGAGTCCTTGCCGCCCGGGTAGAGGGCGCGGTAGGAGAACGCTCGGTTGATAGCGGCGCCGCCGATCAATACCGGGAAGGGCAGACGCTTGGCGTGCAGCTCCTGGATGCAGGCCGGCATCTGCTTGGAGGTGGAGACGAGCAGGGCGGAGAGGCCGATCGCGGTCGCCTCGTGCTCGCGGGCGGCCTCCAGGATCGTCTGGATCGGCACCTGCTTGCCGAGGTCGATCACCGTGTAGCCGTTGTTGGAGAGGATCGTGTTGACCAGCGACTTGCCGATGTCGTGCACGTCGCCGAAGACGGTCGCGAGCACGACCGTACCCTTCGTGTAGCCCTCGATCCTGTCCAGGTAGCGCTCAAGCTGGGCGACCGCCCGCTTCATCACTTCCGCGGACTGCAGCACGAACGGGAGGATCAGCTCGCCTGCGCCGAACTTGTCGCCGACCTCCTTCATCGCCGGCAGCAGCACCTCGTTGAGCGTGGGCACCGCGCCGATCTTCTCAACGGAGCGGTCGATCCAGTCCTCGACGCCATCCTTGCGGCGGCGCAGGATGTGGAAGTGCAGTGCCTGCTCGGGCTCCATCCCCTCGGTCGGGTCGGACGCACCGGCCGCCTCCTCCTCGGAGCCCTTGCTCTCGAAGTGGGCGATGAAGCGCGTGAGCGCATCCTCGCGACGGTTGAAGACCAGATCGTCGGCCAGCTCGCGCTCCGCCTCGGCGATCTCGCCGTAGGGGGTGATGTGGTTGGGGTTGACCATCGCCAGGTCGAGCCCCGCGTCGACGCAGTGGTGCAGGAAGACAGAGTTGAGCACCGCGCGGGCGCCGGGGGAGACGCCGAAGGAGACGTTCGAGACGCCCAGGGAAGTCTTGACGCCCGGGATCTGCGCCTTGATCTGGCGGATCCCCTCGATCGTCTCGATCGCCGATGGCCGCCACTCCTCATCGCCGGTGGTCAGGGTGAAGGTGAGGCAGTCGAAGATCAGCGCCTCCCGGTCGAGGCCGTGCTCCTCACAGGCCAGCTGCACGATCCGCTCGGCGACCTGCACCTTGCGCTGCGCCGTCTTGGCCATCCCCTGCTCGTCGATCGTCAATGCGATCAGGGCGGCGCCGTGCGCCAGCGCGATCGGGACGACCGTGTCGAGCTTCTCGCGGCCGGCCTCCAGGTTGACCGAGTTGACGATCGCCCGGCCCGGGATCTGCTCCAGGGCGGCGGCGATCACCTCTGGCTCGGTGGAGTCGACCTGGATCGGGGCCGGCTGGGTGAGGGATACCTTCTTGGCGAGCAGCCGCATCTGCTCGTCCTCGTCGGTGCGCTCGGTGAGCGCCACGCAGAGGTCGAGCACGTGGGCTCCGCCTGAGACCTGGTCCTCGGCGATCTGCAGCAGGCCGTCGTAGTCGTCGGCCAAGAGCAGCTCCTTGGCCTTCCGCGAGCCCTGCGAGTTGACCCGCTCGCCGACCATGGTGGGGCGCGGCTCCTGCACGAGCGCGGTCGCGGCGATCATCGAGGAGAGGCGGGGGGCGCGCGGAGCGGGACGGGGCGCCACCGGGCGCCCGCGCACCGCGTCGGCCATCGCGGCGATGTGCTCGGGGGTGGTGCCGCAGCAGCCGCCGAGGATCGCGACGCCGTAGCGCTCCACGAACTCGGTGAGCACGGCGGCCATCGGCCCCGGCTCTTCCGGGAAGATCGTCTCGCCGTCCGGTCCCTGCAACGGCAGGCCGGCGTTCGGGATGCAGGCGACCGGCAGCGGGCTCGATTCGCCGAGGAAGCGGATCGCGTCGCGCATGTCCTCCGGGCCGGTCGAGCAGTTCAGCCCGAGCACCTGCACGTCGAGCGCCCCGATCGTGGTGAGCACCGCGTCGATGTCGGTGCCGAGCAGCATCTTGCCGCCGTTCGGCAACAGCGATACGGAGACGTGGATCGGCAGCGCGCGGCCGGTCTGCTTGAACGCCTCCCGCGCGCCGAAGATGGCCGCCTTGACCTCCAGGATGTCCTGCGCCGTCTCGATGATCAACAGGTCGACGCCGCCTTCGATCAGCCCCTGCGCCTGCTCGGCGAAGATCTCCACGAGCGTGCCGAAGCGAATCTGGCCGAGGCTTGGATCCTCAGAGGCCGGAAGATGGCCGGTCGGGCCGATCGAGCCGGCCACGAAGCGCTGCTCGCCGGCCGCTTTGCGGGCGATCTGCGCCGCCTTCAGGTTGATCTCATGCGTGTGCTCGGCAAGGCCCCACTCCTCCAGCTTCAGCCGTGAGGCCTGGAAGGTGTCGGTCTCCACGACGTCGGTGCCGGCGTCGAGTATCGAGGCGTGCACGCCCTCGATCACGTCGGGGCGGTGCAGCACCAGCGCCTCGTGGCAGCGGCCCGCGAGCCCGCCGTAATCCTCGCTCGTGAGCTCGATCTGCTCGAGCGTGGCGCCCATGCCGCCGTCGTAGATGACGACACGAGTGGTGACCGCGTTTACGTAGTCGCGCACCACCTCCATGCTATCTGCAAGCCGAGGATCGCCACAGCGCGACCCGCGCGGGCCGGCCCGCGGGCCGGCCCCAATAAGCGATCA
>DAHVAB010000128.1 GCA_027314825.1 Solirubrobacterales bacterium | reverse complement strand
TCTTCGAGGGCACCGCGGAGATCCAGCAGCTCGTGATCGCCCGCGCGATCTCCGGGATGCACATCAGGTAGTTGGGTGGTTCACCGCCCCGCATGCGGGGCGGTGCGCCCTCGCGCATGCGCGAGGGCGGGGGTGAGCGGCGAGCCGCGGCGGGGATGGCGGGCTGCGGCGGCGCCCAGCAGCCGGCCGGTCCTGAATCGTGGTCTGGTGGGTCGCATCATCTGCAGAGACTCCTCCGACAGTGCAGAGTTTCGCGCTCAGAACGTCAACTCCTCGTGCCGGGCGTCCGGCATCCTCGCCGGCGGCCGTCCGCGTCTGGGATACTTCGGCGCGATGAATCCCGCACGCAAGCGCACGGTGCGGCTGGTGGTCGCCCTCTGCGTCGCCGTCACGCTGGCGGGCGCGCTCATGTATACGAGCTTCAGCGCCGCCAGCCCGACGCTCGATCCCAGCCAGCTGGCCACCCAGGCGGTGGCGGGCCGCAGCTACCAGGTGACCGGCAGGGTGGTCGCCCATTCGGTCAGGCGTGATGGGGCGGTGCTCGAGTTCAGCGTGGCCGATCGCAGCGGTGGCGCGGCGGTCCCGATCCGCTACTCCGGCGAAGTCCCGGACCCGTTCAGGGAAGGCCGGGAGGTGATCGTCACGGTGCGTAAGAGCGGCGCCTCCTATGTGGGCGAACGCAACTCGCTGATCACCAAGTGTCCATCCAAGTACAAGACGGCTCCGCCGAAGGAAAAGCGCATCTACTGATGGTGTGCCCGATGGCATGTGGCCTCATGGGCCGTGACGCCGGGCGCGGGCACGCCGGGCGCGGGCCGACCCCGTGCCGGGGATGGGCCGGGGCGCGCGCTCGCCAGGGGCGGCGGTCGCCGATGGCCTCGCTCGGCAGAGGCGGCGATCGCTGATGGCCTCGCTCGGCAGGGGCGCGCTGATCTTCGCCCTGGTGGTCTGCGCCTACGGGATCATCGCCTCGATCTACGGGGTGCGCACCGATCAGGACCGCTACATCGAATCGGGGCGGCGGGCCGTCTACGGGCTCGCGATCACGCTGATCGCCGCGTTCATCGTGTTGGAGATCGCGTTCATCCGCAACGACTACTCCTTCAACACGGTCGCGGAAAGCTCCAGCGCCACTACGCCGCTCTTCTACCGCTCTGCGGCGATCTGGGCGACCCAGCAGGGCTCGCTGCTGCTCTGGGCGCTGCTCTCCTCGCTGTGGTCGAGCCTCGCTCTGTTCCTGATCAAAGGCCGTCTGCGCGAGGTCGGCGCCTACGCGGCGGCGATCCTGCTCGGCTTCAACGCCTTCTTCATCTCGCTGATGGTCTTCTACGCCAACCCGTTCATGACCACCAGTCCGGCGCCGATCGAAGGGGCGGGCCTCGATCCGCTGCTGCGCTTCCCGGCGATGATCATCCACCCGCCGATGCTCTACT
Source organism: Solirubrobacterales bacterium (assembly GCA_027314825.1). Taxonomy (GTDB): domain Bacteria; phylum Actinomycetota; class Thermoleophilia; order Solirubrobacterales; family Solirubrobacteraceae; genus Palsa-744. The sequence continues at coordinate 5,591 of DAHVAB010000128.1, read as the reverse complement.
CCGGCTACACGCTGTGCATCGTGCCGCTCGCCTTCGCGGCGGCGGCGCTGATTGCCAGAAAGGTGGATGCCGAATGGCTGCGGGCGGTGCGCCGCTTCGCGCTGGCCGCCTGGCTGTTCCTGGGCGTGGGGATCGTGCTCGGCGCCTTCTGGTCCTACTCGGAGCTCGGCTGGGGCGGCTACTGGGGCTGGGACCCGGTCGAGAACGCGGCGCTGATGCCGTGGCTGATCTCCACCGCCTTCATCCACTCGCTGATGATCCAGGAGAAGCGGGGGATGCTGAAGGTCTGGAACGTCTCGCTCGGGCTGGCCACCGGGACGCTCGCGATCATGGGCACCTTCCTGGTGCGCAGCGGGATCCTCAACTCGATCCACGCCTTCGGCGGGGCGACGCTCGGACTGCCGTTCGTGTGCCTGATCGGCGTGCTGATCGGCGGCTCGATCTACCTGGTCGTCTCGCGGCGGAAGATGCTGCGCTCCGAGCACCGTCTCGACTCGCTGATCTCCCGGGAGTAGATCTTCGTGCTGGCGAACATGGTGATCGTCGGGATCTGCTTCGTGATCTTCTGGGGCACCTACTTCCCGCTGGTCTCAGAAGCGATCACCGGCCATCAGGCATCGGTCGCAGCGCCGTGGTTCGACCGCTATACCGCACCGCTGGCGATGCTCCTCGTGGTGCTCTCCGGGATCGGGCCGCTGATGGCCTGGCGGCGCGCCACCCTTGCGAACCTGCGCCACAACATGCTGCGCCCTCTCCTCGGCATGCTCATCGTGCTCACGGTGCTGCTCGCGTTCGGGATCACCCAGAAACCGTTGGCGCTGGTGATGTTCTGCTGCGCGGCGTTCGCGCTCGGTGCCGTCGGCCAGGAGCTGTGGCGGGGTGCGACGGTGCGCGCGGCGGCGACCGGTCAGCCACGGCCGGTGGCGATGCTCGGGCTGATGCGGCGCAACAGGCGCCGCTACGGCGGCTACATCGTCCATGCCGGCTTCGCAATGCTGATGATCGGCGTCGCCGCCTCCTCATCCTTCATGGATGCTACGTTGCCGACGCTGCAGGTCGGCCAGTCGACGAAGATAGGCGCGTACACGATGCGCTACGTGCGCCCGACCGCGACGGTCACGCCCCAGTCCGACACGGCCCATACGGGGGCGACGCTCAGCCTGGGGGCGGTGCTGCGGGTCACGCGGGGCGGCCACTACGTGACGACGCTGCGCCCGCAGGAGGGCTTCTACGACTCCGCGAACGCCGCGGAAGGCTCGGTCGGGCATCTGATCGGCGGCGAGGTGGTCAGCCACGTGAGCCTGCTCTCGACCCCCGCGCGCAACATCTGGAGCGCGATCGCGCCGGACATCGGCGTCCACCGGCTGCAGCGGATCGTCGAAGTCGGCAACGAAACGATCTCGATCAACCAGCCGGAAGCGCAGTGGTACGCGCTCGGCTACCTCGCCCACGCCTATCTGAAGAATCCGCCGCCCGCCGAATTCAACCTCCGCGTCCAGCCGCTCCTGATCTGGATCTGGATCGGGGCGATCATCATCGCCGGCGGAGGCCTGATCGCGCTGTGGCCGCCGCCGAGCGTGGTCGTCCGCCGGGTCAGCGTCCGGGCTGCTCGCCGCCGCCGCTCCGCCGGGCTGGCACGGGCATGAGGGCATGAGCGCGCCGGCCGCACTGCTGTTCATGGCGCTGATCGCCCTTGTGGCGACCGTGATCGTCACGCCGTTGAACACGGTGCGCAGGCAGCGCAGAAGGCGCTCGGCAGCGCTTGGCGACCTGGAAGTCCAGCGTGAATCCAAGTACCGGGAGATCCGGGACGCCGAGCTCGATCACAAGATGGGCAAGCACTCCGAGGAGGACTACGAGCTGGTCGCCGCGGCGCTGCGCTCCGAAGCGCTCTCGATCCTGAGGAAGATCGAGGCGCTGGAGCGTGGGGAGGACGGCGCCTCCGAGCGGGCCGGCGAGGCCGGCGAGGACTCGCAGGCGGCGTAGCAGCACGAGGCCGGCCGCGTGGACGGCCGGCTCAGGCCAGTTTCTTCAGCAGGACGATCGTGTTCAGGACGAACAGGACGGCGAAGAAGACCGTCCACCGGTTGAGGTTGCGCTCGACCATCGAGCCGCCCCCGAGCGGGCCGGTGCCGGTGCCGACGCCGAAGGCGCCGGAGAGCCCGGTGTCCTTGCCCGAGTGCATCAGGATCAGGAACACGAGCACGAAGGCGATGAGCACCTGGATCACCGAGAGGATCGTCTGCACGCCCCCAGCTTACACCGGCCGCTGCGGCGGCCGTCGAGGCGCTCCCCGCGGCGTAGCCCGCATGTCCGCGCCGACGCCGGCGATGTGGCCCGCATCGCCATGCCGCCACCGGGGTGTGGCCCGCATGTCCGCGCCGACGCCGGCGGCGAGCGTGGCGGAGCTCGCGCGGTGAGCATGGTCGCTCGTGCAAGCGATCGTGCACCGTAGACGGCTGGCATAGTCGATTCGGCCACCGGCGCGCCGCAGCCGCATCTACCGCTACAGTCGTGCCGCTTGCAGGGTGAGCGCGTGTATCGAGCCTGACCGGGCGCGTGGCGAGGAGAGTCGATCGTCGCGAGCTCTCCCTCTCCTGTGAGGGCGGGGCTCAAGTCGACGCGCCGTGCCAGCGATGAATAGGGATCCATGCCCCGTATGCCCGACCGCTCCACCGCCGATTATTACCGGCGCTTTAGCAGCGTGTGCTTCGCTGGCGGCGGAATGAGTCGGATGGGGAGCAGGGCGCGAGCCGTCGAACGGCGCCGGCGCCCCGTGTGGAGGGGCGCATGAGCCGGACGGGCCGCTGGGCGCGGAGGGCGGCGGTCTCGCTGCTGACCGGAGGCGGGCTGACCGTCGCCGGGCTGGGCCTGCCGGGCGCGGCCGCATCGGCGCATGCCGCCGGCGCGGCGTCCGGATCGACCACGTCGACGACGAGGACGAAGGGCGGCGGGCCGGCCGCGAGCTCGACCACGACCGCCACGCGCTCGAGCGCCGGCACGCTGAGCACCTCGACCAGCCTCAGCTCGAGCACGTCGACCTCCAGCGCCGCCACCTCCACGAGCACCTCGACCTCCAGCGCCGGCACGTCCACGGGCGCGGGCAGCTCCTCCTCCACCTCCTCCTCCACCTCGACCTCCAGCTCCAGCTCGCAGAGCTCGACCACCGAGACGAGCTCCGTGCCGCAGCCGGGCAGCACGACCACCACCGCGCAGACGAGCACCAGCTCCGCGGAAGGGACGCAGCCCCCGGCGCAGACGACCACGACAGGGACGGCCACGGGCAGCGGCCGCCCCGGTGGCAGCGGTCGGGGTGGGCTCGCGATCACGGGCCAGAAGCCGCAGGGCGCGAGCGCCACCGGCACGGGTGAAGTGGGCGGCGCACGGCGCCATCCGGCCGCCGGCGGCGGCTCGCGCCGCCAGCACGGGCAGCAGCAGCACCGGCACGCCGCGGGCGGGCACCCCGGTCACACGCACGCCGGCGGCCCCGGCGGCCCGGGCAGCTCCGGCGGCGCCGGCAGCGCGAATAACGGGATCGCCCCGCCGCCGCAGCTGGTCGCCTCCCAGGCGGAAGCCCTCACCAGCCTGCTCGGCAACCCGGCCGTCTCGGTGCAGGCGCTCGACTACTACAGGATCCCGCTGTTCCTGCTGCCGATCTACCAGGCGGCCGCCGCCCAGTACGGCGTGCCCTGGCAGGTGCTGGCGGCGATCAACGAAGTGGAGACCAACTACGGCAACGACCTGTCCGTGTCCACCGCCGGCGCGATCGGCTGGATGCAGTTCATGCCGGAAACCTGGCTGCAGTACGGGGTGGACGTGCAGGATGCCGGCTACGCCGACCCGTACAACCCTCTCGACGCGATCTTCGCCGCCGCGCGGTACCTGAAGGCGGCGGGCGCGGCCTCGAGCCTGAGCGGCGCGATCTTCGCCTACAACCACTCCCAGGCGTACGTGCAGTCGGTCCTGCTGAGGGCGCAGCTGATCGGCCACTACCCGACCGAGGTGATCGCCACGCTGACTGGGCTGGCCGAGGGCCGACTGCCGGTCGCCGGCGCGCTCGCCACCGGCGAATCGCTGCTCCCGGCCCCGGGCCGGGCCGCCTCGGCCCTGGTGGTGAGGCCGGGCGGCTCCTCGACGGGCGGCCCCTCGACGGCTGGCGCCGGCTCCGGCTCCGGGTCAGGCTTCGGCTCCGGCTCCGGGTCAGGCGTCGGCTCCGGCCACCTCGCCAGCGGCGCGCACCGCCCGGCCCCGCTGCCGGGCTCGGTCCCGGCGCCGCCACCCTCGGCCGCCGGCCGGGCCGCGAAGGCGCAGCCGCAGCGCTTCGCCGAGATCTCCGCCGCGCGGAGCGCTCCCGTCGTCGCGGTGCAGGACGGCAGGATCGTGGCCCTCGGCCGCTCGCATCGCCTCGGCCGCTACGTGGTGCTCCGCGACGTCTACGGCAACACCTTCACATACGCCGATCTCGGCAGCGTGAAGCGGACCTACCAGCCGGCCAGCATGCAGTCCCAGGGCCAGGTCCCGGGCGCGGTGCTGGTGGGCGCCGCCTCCGCCGGCGATCCGGCGCCCTCGGCTCCCGCGACCGCCGGCCATCAGCCGGTCACGCTGCAGCCGAACGGCGGCGGGAAGGGCGCGGGCTCCCCGGCGGGCGGCGAAGCGGGCTCGGCCTCCGCGCAGGCCGGCTACGGCGAAGGCCAGGCGCCCGGCAAGGTGCGGATGTTCGCCCGTCCGGGCAACCCGTACGCTCGGGCGGCGGCCGTGAGGGAACGCAGGCTCAAGGCGCTCGCCGGACGCCACCCGCTGCGCCGGGGCGCCGTCGTGACGCAGGGCACGGTGCTCGGCACGCTCAGTGACCTGCATGGTGAACGTGACGGGCAGATGCGCTTCTCGATCGCACCGGCCGGCGACCCGGGCACCGTGGCTGTGCAGCCGGTGCTCCAGGGTTGGCGGCAGCTCTACGCGGCGCTGCACCCGAAGGGCGCTAGGCGCGAAGCCGGGCTGATCGGCTCGACCGCCGGCGACGCGTTCCTGCTCTCGCGCAGCGAACTGCAGAGCGCAGTCCTCTCCGATCCCGGCATCTCGCTGCCAGCGTGCGCGCGCCACGACATCTCGATCGGCGCGGTCGCCGAGCGGCCGCTCGCGGCGCTCGCCTTCCTCTCGCGCAGCGGCCTGAAGCCGACTCTCGCCGGGCTGCCCTGCCTGCGCGCGGTCAGGGGCGGCTTCTCGGCGCCGGGCAGTGGCCTCATGGGCCCGCAGCGGACGATCTCGATCGTCGCCGTGAACGGGACGAAGCTCGCCGGCCACCAGGGCCCGGGCTCGATCGCCGACCTGACCGAGCGGACGCTGCTGACGCTGCAGGGCGCCGATCGCCCGACACAGATCGCGAGCCTCATGCACTACCCCGGATCGCCGAGCACGGTCGCGGGCAGCCGCTATGCGCAGGAGATCACGGTCTCCTTCGGCGGCCACGGTGGCGGCGGCGGCGGTAGCGGCGGCGGCGGCGGCGGCGGTAGCGGCGGCGTGTAGCGGCGCCGCTCTCCGTCCCGACCCCGGCCGACCATCGCCGGGTTGCCGGGAGCCACCGGCTGCCGCTG
>DAHVAB010000127.1 GCA_027314825.1 Solirubrobacterales bacterium | reverse complement strand
GGCGTGCGCCGCGGCGACCGCGTGGCGCTCTATCTGGACAATTCCTGGAGCTGCGTCGTCGCGATCTACGGAACATGGATCGCCGGCGGGGTGATCGGCCGGATCGACGAGCTGCTCTACGCCCTGATCGCCGAGCGGCGGGCCGGCGCGGGCGCCGACGCGGGCGAGCGCAGCATCCTCTCCCTGCTGCTGGCCGCGCGCGACGAGCACGGGCAGCCGATGAGCGACGAAGAGCTGCGCGACGAGCTGATCACGCTCGTGCTCGCCGGCCACGAGACGACCGCCAACTCGCTGGCCTGGGCATTCGAGCGGCTCACCCGCACGCCGGCCGCTTACGCGCGGCTGCGAGAGCTGGTCCGAGGGGGCGGCACGGGCGAGGAGGCCGACGCCTACGTGGAGGCGGTCATCCACGAGGCGATGCGGGTGCGTCCCGTCATCCCGTCGGTCGGCCGGCGCGTCACCGTGCCGTGGCAGCTGGGCGCCTTCCGCGTGCCGGCAGGGACGCCGATCCTGATGAGCATCGTGCTTCTGCACCACCGCGAGGACGTCTACGAGCGGCCGCTCGCCTTCGTGCCGGAGCGCTTCCTCGGCGTCAAGCCCGGCACCTACACCTGGATCCCGTTCGGCGGCGGCATCCGCCGATGCCTCGGCGCGACGCTGGCGATGGCCGAGCAGCGGGTCGTCCTGAAGGCGATCGCGCGCCGCACCGACATGCTCGCCCCCGACCCGGCGCCGGAACGGATGCGCCATCGCAACGTGACGATGGTGCCGGCGGCGGGCGCGCTCGTCACGATCACCCGGCGCACGGGCTGAGGCCCGGCGCCTCGCCTGGATCGCCGCGGGCGCGACGGCCCCGCGCCAGATCACCGGCAGGTCGCTCGCGGCCGGTGATGCATGCGATGCGCTAGCATCAGCATCATGCGCACCACCGTGTCCCTCGACGATAACCTGCTGGCAGCCGCGAGGCGCCGCGCCGGAGAGCGGGGGCAGACCCTCGGCAAGGTGCTCGAGGATGCGCTCAGGCACGAGCTGAGCAGACCCGCCGAGACGAGCCGCCCGGTCGAGGTTCCGGTGTTCCACGGCGGCGACGGTCCGCTGCCCGGGATCGACCTGAGGTCCAACCGCGGCCTGCGCACCCGCCTCGACGACGGCATCGAGCTCAACGGGCTGCGTTGAGGCTGCTCGACGTGAACGTGGTGCTGGCCGCACACCGCGACGACCACCCCGACTTCGCAACGGCCCGCCGCTGGCTGCAGGATCTGCTGAAGGCGCGCGAGCCGTTCGCCGTCATCGACCTCGTCGCGGGAGCATTCCTGCGCCTGGCGACAAACCGGCGAATCTTCTCGATCCCAACCCCCCTGCCGGACGCGTTCGCCTACCTGAACGCGCTTCGCGGCCAGCCCGGCCACGTGATGCTCGGACCCGGCGCAGGACACATGCAGCTGCTGGAGCGCCTATGCGACAGCGCCGATGTGTCCGGCGACCTGATCCCGGACGCTCAGCTGGCAGCCATCGCGCTGGAGCACGCATGCGAGCTGGTCTCCTTCGATCGCGACTTCGCCCGGTTCGAGAGCCTGCGCTGGACGCGCCCGATCTGAGCGGCCGCCCGCCAGTAGACGATCGGCCTGCGCCCCCTACACCCCTACGAACCCGAGCCGCTCGGCGACGGCCGCCTGGCCGGCATCGCGCGAGGCGAAGCCGATCTGCTCGCCCGGCTCGGCGAGCGGCGGGACGGTGAGCTGCGCGACCGCGAGATGCCACGCGTCCATCGCTCGCAGCGCATGCTGCCTCACGAGCCTGAGCGCGCTCTCCTCCACCTTCTCCTGCGCTATGGCGAGCGTGCTCACCGGCCCATCGGCGGAAAGGTCGCCGTCAAGCATGGCGAGCAGCCGCTGCGCATCTATCCTGCCTACTCTCGCGGCCCGTACCAGCGCGCCTGAGACCTCGATACGCGTCCAGATCCCGGTGACAGCCGCGATCTCCGGGTCTTCCAGCAGCGTGACGGCGTCCTCGTGCCCGTCCTCGTCGGCCAGGTAGGCGCGCGCGAGCACAGAGGAGTCGAGATAGACGATCACATGCGGTCGCGCTCTTGCGCGAGCAGCCGATCGACCTGCGCGCCAAGCCCCTTGGTCGCCTCTATCGCCCGCTTGCGCTGCGCCGAGCTCACCGGCGGGCGCGAGGTCAGGCGCAAGGCTCCCGCCGCGGCCGCCGCCGCGCGCAGCCGTGCGGTGCGGTCGGCGTGCTCCTCCTCGGGCATCGCTTCGAGCATCTCGTTCGCGAGCGCATTCATGCTGCGCCCCTCCCGCCCCGCTCTGAGCGCGAGCTTGCGATGGAGATCCTCGGGCACTCTCAGCAGCAGCTGCTTCACTCCATGCCATGATATCACGGCCGTGGCGTGATATCGAGCGGCTGCAGCGCCTTCGCCGCTCCGCCGAGGCGGCATCCGTTCGCCCGCGTTCAGAGCGGCTGCCTGATGACCGGCCGCTTGGCGGCCGCGGCCTCGTCGAGCCGGCGCACCGGCGGGGGGTAGGGGGCGTTGGTCGCGATCTCCGGATCCTCGGCGGCCTCGGAGAGGATCGCCGCGACCGCGACCGCGAACTCGTCGAGGGTCTGCCTGGTCTCGGTCTCGGTGGGCTCAACCATCAGCGCCTCCTCCACGAGCAGCGGGAAATAGACGGTCGGCGGGTGGAAGCCATGGTCGAGCAGGCGCTTGGCGAGGTCGAGCGTCCTGATCTGCAGATCGCGCCGCATCGGCGCGCCGCTGAGCACGAACTCGTGCATGCACAGGCGGCCGTAGGCGAGCGGCAGATGCTCGGCGACCCCGAGCTGGCGCAGGCGCGCGAGCAGGTAGTTGGCGTTCAGGACCGCGGCCTCGGAGACGTCCTTCAGACCCTCCGCTCCCAGCGAGCAGATGTAGGCGTAGGCGCGGACGAACGTGCCGTAATTGCCCTGGAATCCGCGCAGGCGGCCGATCGACTTCGGCCGCTCATGCGCCAGCTCGAAACGGGCGCCGTCCCCGCCCTCCGGCGTCGCTGCACCTTCACGGCCATCCTCGCCGCCACGCGGCCCGCGGCCGGTCCTCCGGCCCTCACCCTCACCGTCCACCCTCACCACGACCGGGACCGGCAGGTAGGGCTCGATCCTCTCGGAGACCGCGATCGGGCCCGAGCCGGGGCCGCCGCCGCCGTGAGGCTGAGTGAATGACTTGTGCAGGTTGAAGTGCACGATGTCGAAGCCCATGTCGCCCGGCCTTGAGTAGCCCATGATCGCGTTCAGGTTCGCCCCGTCGTAATACAGGATCCCGCCGACGCCGTGCACGATCTCCGCGATCCGCGTGATGTTCGGGTCGAAGATCCCGAGCGTGTTCGGATTTGTCAACATCAGGCAGGCGACCTGCTCGTCGGCCTTCGCTTCGAGGTCCGCGATGTCGATCCCGCCCTGCCCGTCGGTCGCGAGCTTCACCACCTCCATCCCGGCCATCGTCACCGTCGCCGGATTGGTGCCGTGGGCCGTGTCGGGGGTGAGCACCTTCAGCCGCCGCTCGCCGCGATCCTCGTGGTAGGCCTTGCTCAGCAGCACGCCCGCCAGATCGCCGTGCGAACCGGCCGAGGGCTGCAGGCTCACGTGCGGCAGGCCCGATATCTCCGCCAGCGCGCCCTGCAGACCCCACATCAGCCGCAGCGCGCCCTGGGAGAGCTCCGGCTCCTGCAGGGGATGCAGCCGCGCATTCCCCGGCAGCGCGGCCAGCCGCTCGTGCAGGCGCGGGTTGTGCTTCATCGTGCACGATCCGAGCGGGTAGAACCCGGAGTCCAGATCGAAGTTGCGCTTCGATGTCCGCACGTAATGACGCACGATCTCCGGCTCTGAGACCTCCGGCAGCCGCGGCGGCTCGCTGCGCCGCAGGCGGGCCGGCAGCAGCTCGAGCCCATCCGGCGGGGCGGGCACGTCGATCTCGGGGCAGACGAACGCTCTGCGTCCGGGGGCGCCCTTCTCGAAGATCGTCTTCACCTCTTCGCGCTGCAGCGGCGGCTGCGCGAGGCGGCGGGCGACGCCCTCCGCGGCTGGGGCGGGGCCTGAGCCTCGGCTGCTCGCGCCTTCGGCGCCTCCACGGGCGGGGCCTGAGCCTCGGCTGCTCGCGCCTTCGCCGCCGCCACGGGCGGGGCCTGAGCCCCGGCTGCTCGCGCCTTCGCCGCCGCCACGGGCGTCCCCGCTCATGCCACGACCGCCCTGCACTCGGCGATCGCCTCGGCCAGGACCTCCGCGAGGCGGTCGATATCCGCGCGACTGCGCCGCTCGGTGATCGCGACGAGCAGGCCGCCGCGGTCGCTCTCCCTGCCGGTCAGCCGCTCGATGTCGATCCCCGGATTCACCCCGGCCGGATCGCCGCCGGCGATGCAACGGCTCCTGACCTCATCCAGGTCCGCGTCGATCCTGACGGCCAGCTCCCTGACGACCGGCTGGGTGTGCATCGGGCTGACCCCCTCGATCTCGCATAGCCGACGGCGCGCATAGTCGGCCCTGGCCAGCAGCAGCTCCCCCAGCTCCACGATCCCCCGCCGGCCGAGCCAGGCCAGGTGGACCATCCCGGCCAGCGCGTTCAGCGCCTGCGCGGTGCAGATGTTCGATGTCGCCTTCTCGCGGCGGATGTGCTGCTCGCGGGTCTGCAGTGTGAGCACGAACCCGCGCCGGCCATCGGCGTCCACCGTCTCCCCCGCGATCCGGCCCGGCATCTTCCGCATCAGCGCCTCGGTGGCTGCAAAGAAGCCGAAGGACGGTCCGCCGTAGTCCAAGCGCCCGCCGAACGGCTGGCCCTCCCCGACGGCCACGTCCACGCCGCACTCTCCCGGAGGCTTGAGAATGCCGAGCGTGACCGGGTCCGCCTGACACACCACGACGGCGCCCTGCCCACGCTCGTGGGCCACCTCCGCCAGCGCCTGAGCGTCCTCCACTGCTCCGTAGAAGTTCGGCTGGGCGAAGATCGCAGCCGATGTCCGCCCGTCGATCGCCTGCGCCCACGCCTCGATGTCGGTGACCCCGGCGCCCGGCGGCGGCCCGCCGTCGGCCCCGGTGAGGCCCTCCCCGCACAGGGGAACCTCCACCACCTCCGAGCCGAAGCCATGCGCGTAGGTGCGGATGCTCTGCAGGGTGTGCGGGTGCAGGCCGGCGGAGACGACGATCTTCTCCCGGCGGTTGTGGATCCTCGCCATGTATGCCGCCGAGGCGGCGGCGCTCGGGCCCTCATACACCGAGGCATTCGACACGGGCAGCGCGGTCAGCTCGGAGATGGCGGTCTGGTACTCGAACATCACCTGCAGCCCGCCCTGGGAGACCTCGGGCTGGTAGGGCGTGTAGGGAGTCAGAAACTCGGAGCGCTCGCAGAGCATGTCGACGATCGCCGGGACGTAGTGGTCATAGAACCCTCCTCCGAGGAAGCTCAGCTGGTCCTCGCAGGAGACGTTGCGCTGCGCGAGCGAGCGCAGGTGCTCGTAGACCTCCTGCTCGCCGAGGCCGGCGGGCAGATCCAGCGGCCGGCGCAGGCGGACCTGCTCGGGGATCTGGGAGTCGAAGAGCTCCTGTGCCGAGCCGACGCCGATCGCGGCCAGCATCGCCGCGCGGTCGGCGTCGGTGATCGCCGTGTACCGGCTCAAGAGTCCGTGAGGGTCGCTTCGTAGGCTGCAGCGTCGAGCAGCTGCTCGCGCTCTGCTGGGTCCGAGAGCCTCACGCGCACCAGCCAGCCATCCCCATACGGGTCGGCGTTGATCGGCCCCGGATCCTCGGAGAGCGCCTCGTTGACCTCGACGATCTCTCCGGAGAGCGGCGCGACCACGTCGGAGACGGCCTTCACCGACTCGACCTCTGTGTACGGCTGATCCCGCCTCAGCGCGGTGCCGGCTGCGGGCGGCTCGAAGTAGACGACCTCGCCGAGGGCGTCCTGCGCATACCACGTGATGCCGAACGTGGCGGTCTGCCCGTCCGGGTCGATCCGCGCCCAGTCGTGCTCGGCGTGATACAGCAGGTCATCCGGGTAGCTCGCGTCCGCCACAGCGCCTCCATTCGGTCGTCTCGCCGGTCATCTCATCCAACCATATTGATGAGTTGGGATGGCAGCGTTGGCACGGCCCGCCGGGCTACCGCACAGCCGGCCTGCCGGGGGGCCGGCCTGCCGAGGGGCCGGCCTGCCGGGGGGCCGGCTTGCCGGGGGGCCGGCTTGCCGAGAGTCCGGCTTGCCGAGAGTCCGGCTCAGCCGCGCTTGGCCACGAAGGGCTTCTTGACGACCACCGCCTCGCGAGTCCGGCCCCGGACGTCGATTTGCAGCCGCGTGCCGAGCTGCGCGCGCTCGGCGGGGACGTAGGCGAGGCCGATCGCCTTGCCGAGGGTCGGCGAGAGGGTGCCGCTGGTGACCACCCCTCCCCCCTCCACCGCGTTGCCCTGCCGTGCGATCCCCGGCCCGTCGATCTCGAACGCGACGAGCTTCCGCTCCGGGCCGCGCTCGCGGACGGCGGCCACGGCCTGCGAGCCGATGAAGCCGGTCTGCTCCCTGCACGCCCAGCCGAGGCCGGCTTCGATCGGGTTGCGCTCCTCGGTGAGCTCGTTGCCGTAGAGGTGAAAGCACGCCTCCAGGCGCAGCGTGTCCCGGGCGCCGAGGCCGGCGGGGGTCGCACCCGCCTCGACCAGCGCATCCCACACCGTGCCGGCCTCCTCGGCTCCCACCAACAGCTCGACGCCGTCCTCGCCGGTATACCCGGTGCCGGCGATCACGCACCGCACCCCGGCCACACGCGCGATGCTCGTGCGCATCCTGGGCGGCAGCTCGCCGTCGATCTGCCCGGCGAGGATCGCCCACGCCTTCGGCCCCTGATGGGCGAGCATCGCCCACTTCGCCGAGACGTCGGTGATCTGCACGTCGAAGCCGCCCGCGTGGCTTTCGAGCCAGCTCCTGTCGCGCTCATGGTTCGAGGCGTTGGTGACCGTCAGGAAGACCGTCTCGGCGCCCTCGCCGAAGCGGTAGGTGAACAGGTCGTCGAGCACGCCCCCGTCCTCCCGGCAGATGAGGCCATACTGCGCGCCGCC
>DAHVAB010000126.1 GCA_027314825.1 Solirubrobacterales bacterium | reverse complement strand
CACGGGCCTCGCCGCACCGGGCGAGATGGCGATGGTGGAGATCGCCTCGGCCACCAGCCAGACGCTCGCCGGCGAGGAAGCGCTGCTGGCGCGAGCGGGAGGCTGAGGCGCTACCGCTTCTCCTGCTGCCCGTCGGCCAGCGAGGCGGTGATCCTCTCGCCGCCCATCCTGCGGGTGACCCTCGCCGATACCTCCGGGGCGATCCCGGCGAACGTCGAGCCGAGTCGCAGGCCGATCGGCGCCACGTCGACCTCGCCACGGTTGCGCTCGATCGCGGAGAGGACGGCGTCGGCGACATCCTGCGGGGTGCGGGTGCCCACGCCGGGCGGCAGCTTCGCGCCGGACTCGGCGAACATGCCCGCTTCCCTGATGAAGCCCGGAAACACGCAGGAGACCCCGACTCCGGCGGGACGCAGCTCGGCTCGGATCGCGCCGGCGAAGCCGCGCAGGCCGAACTTCGTCGCGTTGTAGATCGAGCTGCCGGCGGTCGCCGCCTTGCCCGACAGCGAAGACATGAACAGGAGGTGCCCGGCGCCGCGCGCCGCCATCGAAGGCGCGAGCGCATGCGCCATCACGATCGGCACGCGCAGGTTCACCTCGATCGCCCTGTCGATCTGCTCGGTGGAGAACGACTCCAGCCGCCCGGAGCCGGGCAGAGCCGCATTGGCGATCAGGATGTCCACCTCGCCCGCCTGCTCCAGCAGCCGATCGACCTCGGCCGGATCGCTGAGATCGACGGCCAGCGTGCTCGCCCCGCCGAGCTCGGCTGCGAGCGGCTCCAGCACGTCGGCGCGGCGCCCGGTCAGCAGCACCCGCGCCCCCCTGCCCGCGAGCGTTCTGGCGATGGCCTGCCCCAGCCCGCCGCTCGCACCGGTCAGAAGCACGTTGGACCCTGAGATCTGCATGCATGGGAGCCTACGCCAATGCACGTGATCGCGATCTTCGGCCCGACGGCGGTCGGCAAGACGGAGGTGGGCATCGCGCTCGCCGAGCTTCTGCGCAAGCGGGGCGAGAGCCCGCTCGCCGTCTCCGCCGACGCGCTGCAGCTCTACCACGGGCTGGAGATCCTCACCGGCGCGGCCACACCGGCGCAGCGGCGCCTGCTGGAGCACCGGCTCCTCGGCATCCTCGCGGTGCAGGACAGCTGCAGCGCCGGCTCCTACGCTCAGCTTGCCCATGCGGAGATCGACGCGCTGCTCGCAGCAGGCCGCCGGCCGAGCGTGCTCGGCGGCACCGGCCTGTACCTGCGCGCAGCGCTCACCGAGCTGCAGATGCGCCCGCCCGTGGCCCACGAGGTGCGCCGACGCCGCCAGGATCAGATGCGCCGGCTCGGCCCGGCGGCGCTGCACGCGCAGCTGGCGAAGCTGGCGCCGGCGACGGCCGCGAAGATCGACCCGGGCGACAGCCAGCGGATCGTCCGGGCGCTGGAGCTGATCGACGTCGGCCAGACGCCGGCTCCCGCCCGAGACGATCAGCTCTGGAGCGAGCAGATGCGCAGGCCGACCGTGCTGATCGGCCTCACCATGGACCGCGCGCAACTGTACGAGCGGATCGAGCAGCGAATAGCCGCGATGCTGGCCGCCGACGCCGCCGCGGAGGTCGCGCGCGCCGAGCAGGCCGGCGCCTCTGAGAGCGTGCGCCAGGCGCTCGGCTACCGCGAGCTGCTCGCAGGCGACGTGGAGGCGATGCGCCGGCGCACCCGCAACTACGCGAAGCGTCAGCTGACCTGGATGCGCAAGCTGGCCGGCATCCACACGATCGATATGACGGCCCGCACGCCCGACGACGCGGCGCGGCAGATCGCGACGCTGCTCGACGCCGCCGCCGCCGAGCGGGGCGGTGGAGGCTGAGCCGGGCGACCGCGCCGCGGCAATAGACTTTCGCGCCCGATGAACTTCGAGAAGTGGCAGGCGCTCGGCAACGACTACCTGATCGTGGAGCGCTCCGAGCTGCCCTTCACGCTCACCCCGGCGCGGATCCGGCTGATCTGCGAGGGCCACTTCGGCGCCGGCGCCGACGGGGTCCTGCTGCTCGGCCCCGCCGAGGACGACCAGACGGTCGCGACGCTCCAGATCTACAACCCGGACGGCTCCCGCGCGGAGCTCTCCGGCAACGGCGCCCGGGAGGCGATCCTCTACCTGCGCCAACGCGGATGGACCGACCGCGACACGTTCACCATCTCAACCGACGCCGGCCCCATCACCCCACAGATCACAGGGCCAGACACCTGCCGCGTGGACATGGGCATCGCCGCCCTCGCATCGGCCAACTACCCCTCCGGCGCCCCCGACGGGCACGGACAGCTCACCGCGGGCGGGCGCAGCTGGAGCTTCCAGCACATAGCCATCGGCAACCCGCAGTGCGCGATCGCGCTCGCCGGCCTGCAGGAGCTCGAAGCGCTCGACCTTGCCGCGCTCGGCCCGCCGATCGAAGGCCACGAGCTCTTTCCCAACCGCACGAACGTCTCCTTCTACACCGAGCTCTCCGCCGCCGGCCCGCAGGCGCCGGCACGCATCCGCGCTCGGATCTTCGAGCGGGGCGTGGGGGAGACGCTCTCCTCCGGGACCGGCGCGAGCGGGGCGGCGATCGCATACCTGCTCGCGACGCACGCGGGCGCCACCGGATCGGCCGGCGGGCGCCGGGACGCGGCGGCGGCCGTGGGAGACGATAAGGGGGGGGCGGGCACCGGCGCCGTGGAGGTTGAGCTGGAAGGCGGGACTCTGACGGTGGAGGTGGACGACGATCTGCGAGTCCACCTGACAGGATGGGCGCGGCCGGTCTTCTCCGGCCGCATGAGCGACGAGTTCATCAAGGAGCTGCATGAGACCGAGTGAGCGCCTGAGCCGGATACCGCCGTACCTCTTCGCGGAGCTGGAGCGCAAGATCGCGGCCAAGAAGGCCGAAGGCGTCGACGTGATCAGCCTCGGCATCGGCGACCCGGACCGCCCGACACCGGCCCTGATCGTCGAGGCGATGCAGGAGGCCGTCACCGAGGCGGAGACCCACACCTATCCGAGCAACCGCGGCCGCCACGACTTCCGATCCGCGCTCAGCGACTTCTACGAGCGCCGCTTCGACGTGCAGATCGACCCGGAGACGGAGGTGATCCCCGCGATCGGCGCCAAGGAGGCGATCTTCAACCTCAACCTGGCCTTCCTGAACCCGGGCGACGCCGCTCTGGCCTCCGACCCCGGCTACCCCGTATACACAGCGGGGCCGCTGCTCGCCGGCGCGGACGCGGTGGTGATGCCGCTGCTGGCGGAGCTCGGCTTCACCCCCGACCTCGACGCGATCTCCGCGGCCGATCGCGCGCGGGCGAAGCTCATGTACATCAACTACCCGAACAACCCGACCGGCGCCGTCGTCCCCGACGGCTTCTTCGAGCGGGTGATCGAGTTCGCGGCCGCCAACGACATCCTCGTCGTCCACGACAACGCCTACTCAGAGACCACCTACGACGGCTACAGGGCGCCATCGTTCCTGGCCACGCCCGGCGCCAAGGAGGTGGGCATCGAGGTCTTCTCGCTGTCGAAGGGCTACAACATGACCGGCTGGCGCTGTGCGGCGGTGCTCGGCAACGCGGAGGCGGTCGAGACCTTCTGGCGATTGAAGACCAACATCGACTCGGGCCTCTTCGAGGCGGTCCAGCTCGCGGGCGTCGCGGCGCTCTCCCCGGACTGCGACGCCGAGGTCGCCTCGATGAACGAGCTCTACCGGATCCGCCGCGACCTGGTCTGCGCCGCGCTCTCTGAGATCGGCATCGAGGTGCGCCCGCCGCACGGCACCATCTACGTCTGGGCGCCGATCCCCGCCGGCTTCCAGAGCTCGGCCGCCTACTGCGAGCACGTCCTGGATCAGGCCGCCGTCGTGATCAGCCCCGGCAGCGCCTACGGCCCCAGCGGCGAAGGCTGGTTCCGGATCTCGCTCACCACGCCGGACCACCGCCTGCGAGAGGCGGTCAAGCGCCTGGCGGCGCTCTAGCGCTCCGCGGCGTCTGCCGCCGCAGACAGAGGAGGCGGTCAAGCGCCTGGCGGCGCTCCAGCGCTCGGCGGCGTCTGCCGCCGCAGACAGGAATAAGCTTGCCGGCGCCGCGCACCAGCCCAGACATGGAGGTCGCTTGAAGATGCACGCCGCCGCAGACTCTCTCCTTCGCCGTACCGCGCGGCATCCAGCCCGCATGCTCGGCGCGCCGCTCGCCGCGGGCCTGGCCATCCTGGCGTGTGCGCCGTCGGCCGCCGCGGCCTCCGAACCGGCGCCGGCCTGTGCGAAGGAACGATGCACGGTCACCTATCCCTACACGGGCGCGGCTGCGCAATGGACGGTGCCATCAGGGGTCACGAGCGCCACGTTCGTCGTGGATGGCGCGCAGGGCGCCGAAGTCGACTACTTCGGCACAGTGTCACGCGGCGGATATGGAGCCCAGATCGCGGCGACGGTGGAGGTGACGCCGGGCGTCGCGCTCGCAGTCGAAGTCGGCGGCGCAGGGCTCGGCTACATCGGCGGCTACAACGGCGGGGCAGATGGAGTGCCGCACGGAGCGTCGAACGGGTCGGGCGGCGGCGGCGGCGCATCAGGCGTCTCCGAACCCGGCGTACCGCTGCTGGTGGCGGGTGGAGGAGGAGGGGCAGGCTACGGCGGCGTGTTCGCGTCGCCGAGCGAAGTTGGAGGAGCGGGCGGCAACGCCGGCATAACGGGAGAAGCCGGCAAGGACGGCCTCGGCGTCGAAGGCGGAATGGGCGGTGGCGGCGGGACTCAGTCCTCGGGTGGCGCCGGTGGCAGCTTCGCAACCGCTGGCGCGAACGGCACAGCCGGAATCGGCGGCGCAGGCGCATTCGGAACCGGCGGTAGCGGAGGCGGGGGCGGGGGCGGCTACTACGGCGGAGGCGGGGGCGGCGCCGCCGCCAACACCGCGGGCGGCGGCGGAGGCGGGGGCGGCGGCTCCAGCTACGTTGCGCCGGCAACCCTGGCGAGCGTCGTGCCGGGTGTCCGGGCCGGCGACGGCGAAGTCACGATCACCTACGTCCCGCCGCCGGCGGTCGTGCTCGGCGTGAGCTCGCTCACGTTCGCCGGCGCCCAGCCGCTGAGCACCGTGAGCGCGCCGCAGACGGTGAAGGTGACGGACTCCGGCGAAGGGCCGCTCCAGATCGCGGGCGCGAGCTTCACCGGCGAAGATCCCGAAGACTTCCTGATCGGATCCTCAACCTGCTGGGGGAGCATCCACGCGGGCGAAAGCTGTGAGATGCAGGTGCGGTTCGCACCGCTGGCGGGCGGAACCCGCACCGCGACCCTGATGCTCACCAGCGACGCTCCGGGCGGCGCTGCGACGGTCGCTCTCGCCGGCGAAGGCGGCTCGCTGCCGGCAGGCGCGACCGGGCCTGCCGGCCCCAGCGGTCCCGTCGGCCCACCGGGTCCGAGCGGGCCTCAGGGCGCGCAGGGTCCGAGCGGAGCGGCAGGCGCAAGCGGTGCCACAGGGCCCGCCGGGCCGGATGGCGCAACCGGGCATGTCGGCGCGACGGGGCCTGCGGGGGCGTCCGGGTTGAGGGGACCAGCGGGAGCCCCCGGCGCGAGTGGCCCAGCGGGAGCCCCCGGCGCGAGTGGCCCTGCGGGAGCCCCCGGCGCGAGTGGCCCTGCCGGATCTCCCGGCGCGAGGGGACCAGCCGGCCCGCGCGGACGCGCCGGCAGGGTGGAGCTCGTGGACTGCACCACGCACGCCCGCCACGGCAGGGCGCACGCGCGGCAGGCCTGCGAGGTGAGGGTGGGCGCGGCCCCCTTCAGACTGGGCGGTCGCGGCAAAAAGCTGGCCGCGAAGCTGCTGCGCGGCAGGCGCCTCTACGCGACGGGATTCCTGATCGGCCATGCGCGCCGTGCGCGCCTGCTGCTCCGGCCGCGCAGGAGGCTTGCGCGCGGACGCTACACGCTCCTCGTCAAGCGCGATCACAGGTATTTCAAGCACACGATCGTGATCCGCTGATCCGGGGCGGCGCCCTTGAGCCCCGCCGGCGAGCATCGACCGGCGTGCCGGCCGGGGCGCAGGCCCGCGGACGACCGGTCCTCGTGAGTGCGGCGGGCGAGCGTCTGCGATAGACGCTGAGACGCCGCTGAGCGCTCTAAGGTGTGAGGTGAATGACCGGGCCGACGCCACGCGCACGCCAGCGAGCACTGTGCATCGCTGCGCTGCCGGCCGGCGAAGGGGAGGGCCTGCAGGAGCTCGGCGAGCTGCTCGCCACCGCGGGCGTCGCCGTCGCCGGCGAGCTGATCCAGCATCGTGAGCAGCCGCACCCGAACAGCTACCTCGGCCCCGGCAAGCTGGCGGAGGCCAAGGAGGCGGCGCGCGCCTGCGACGCGAACCTGATCGCCTGCGACGACGAGCTGAGCCCGCGCCAGGAGCGCAACCTCGAGCGGGAGCTGGGCCTCCCGGTCGTCGACCGCACCACCGTCATCCTCGACATCTTCGCCGCCCACGCCTCCAGCGCCGAGGGCAAGCTTCAGGTCGAGCTGGCCCAGCTCGAATACAACCTCGCCCGGATGCGAGGGCTGTGGAGCCACCTGGAGCGGCTCGGCGGCGGGATCGGCACCAGAGGCCCCGGCGAGAGCCAGATCGAGACCGACCGCCGCCTCGCCCGCGACCGAATCTCCACGCTGCGCCGGCGCCTTGAGCACGTCAAGGGCTCCCGCGCCACGATGCGCGCCGAGCGCGAGCGGGCCGCACTGCCGCAGATCGCGCTCGTCGGCTACACCAACGTCGGCAAGTCGACGCTTCTCAACGCGCTCACCGCGGCCTTCGGCGAGGGCGCGGCCGCCGCCGGCCCCGGGGACGCGCCGATCCTCCACGCCTCCGTCGGCGACCGCCTCTTCCACACCCTCGACCCGACGATCCGCACGATCCGCCTCGACGGCCGCCGCCACCTGCTCACCGACACGGTCGGCTTCATCTCAAAGCTCCCCCACCAGCTGGTCGACGCGTTCGGCGCCACGCTGGAGGAGACCGTGCGCGCCGACCTGCTCCTGCACGTCCTCGACGCCTCCGCGGAGGAGGAGCAGATGCAGCGGATGCGCGCCGCCGTAGCGCGCACGCTGGAGGAGATCGGGGCGGGGGAGACCCCGTCGATCCTCGTCTGCA
>DAHVAB010000125.1 GCA_027314825.1 Solirubrobacterales bacterium | reverse complement strand
GCCTGGGGTGGGCGGGGCCGTGATGGCGTGCGGCGGCGAGCCTGGGGTGGGCGGGGCCGTGGCCGCCCTGGCTGGCCGCGGCGACCGCGGTTGCGCCGAGCATGGTCAGGCACACCGCTATCAGCAGCTTCGCGATGATCCCGCCGAGCACACGGCTTCGGCGAGCACGTGACATAGTCATGCTCGACCTCCTTCGGTAGCTGGGCGATCTCCGGGAGACCCCTGGCTTTGCGGGCCCGCCTCGCGGCGGGGGTGCCTTTGTCGGGAATGAGGGCGGCTGGCCTGCGTGCGCCTGTCAGCAGGGCCTGGCGGGCCTTGGCGCCACTCTGTCCTTCTTCTTTACGCTTGCAGGCAGTGTTTCGGAGGCCGGAGACGCCTCTATGAGCGGTGGCTCGGCCGTTGGACGTATGGCCCAATCGGGTTGCGCCGGCGCCGCGGCGCGAGCGGGTTCTCGGAGGGCTATACGGGCGCCAAGAGCTCTGCGAGCGCCTCGATCGAGTACCGCTGCTCGACCAGCCTTCGCCCATTGGCAGCCAGCTCCGCTGCGTCCTGGCGCATCGCCCGCTCCATCGCGTCTGCGAACGCCTGCGGCCGCTCGGCGATCAGACAGTGCCTGCCGTCCTGCAGCTGCAGCCCGGCCGCCGCCCTTGGGGTCGCCACCACCGGCAGCCCGTGAGCCAACGCCTCGATCAGCTTCAGCGGCGTTCCGCCGCCCTGCAGCAGCGGGACCACGGCGCAGGATGCCTCTTCGTATATGGCGTCGAGATCCTCCACGTAGCCGAGCGCCTCGACGCGCGGATCGCGGCTGGGAGGCTCGCCCAGCCCGCCGCCCACGATCGTCAGCGTCGCCTGCGGCAGCTTGGACCAGAGCCGCGGCATCACCTCGTCGAGCAGGAAGCGCAGCGCCGCGCGATTGGGCGGGTAGGAGAAGCTGCCGACGAAGATCGCGCGTGCGGCGTCGCTCGCCCGGTGCACCGGGCGGATCGCCGCGACATCGACGACGTTGGGCACCAGTCGCAGACGCGGCCGCGCGCTCGGGCAGAGCTCCAGGGCGCCGGCCATGTCGGCCTCGCTGACCATCCAGGACTCCGCGAAGCGGCTGAGCACCTTGCGCTCGAAGGCGGCCAGCGCCCGCCGGCTCGCGATCCTGCGCAGCGTCCAGCCACTGCCTTGGAGCTCGTGCCTGAAGCTCGACTCGAGGTTATGGGCGTTGTAGATGACCGGCCTGCCGGAGGCGAGCCCGAGCAGCGCCGCCGCCGCGGTCGGCCCATCCGCGATCACCCTGCCCCGCCGAGGGGCGGCGGCCAGGCGCGCGGTCGTGCCTGCCAGCTCGGCCGAGACCCCGCGTGCCAGCGAGGCGGGCACGCCCGCCCCCAGCGCGGCAGCGTAGGAGGCCAGGCGGGAGAGACCTCGCGAGGGGATCACCTCGATCAGCTCGATCCCCGGGATCGAGCTGTAGGCCGTGTCGGGCGCATCCTCGCCGAAGCGAACATAGCGGAGGTCGAGGCCGCGGTGGGTGGACAGTGCGCGCGCGAGGCCGTAGGTGCGCAGCGCTCGCCCGGAGCCGAGCGCCGGGGTGTGCATGGTGATCAGCAGGTCTCTGAGCGCAGGCCCGCCCTCGCCATCGGCCCGCCCGGTCTCGCCGGCGCCATCGGCCTGCCCGATCACGCGGTCGTCGCCGGCCCGCCCGAGCTCGCCGTCGCCGCCGGCCGGCTCCCGCGTGGTCACGCTCACCCGGGCACTCCCGTCCCGTCGGCAGCCTCGATGCTCGCGATCGCCTCCGCGATCTCCCGCAGCCGCGCATCCCAGGAGTGCCGCGAGGCGATCCGCGAGCGCTCCGCCCGCCGCTGCGGGCCGTCCTCGGCGAGCGCCCGGTCCAGCAGCGCGGCCATCTCGCTCGCGCTCGTCCCGGTCGCGATCTCGCCCACCTCGGCGAGCGAGGGCAGCGGCGTCGCGACGACCGGCAGACCTGCCGCCAGGTACTCGTAGACCTTCATCGGGAAGATGCTGCGCGTCAGCTGGTTGATCGCATAGGGGATGATCGCGGCGTCGGCGCCCCGGAGCACGCTCGGCAGCGCCACGTGGGGACGGTGGCCCAGCAGGTGGATGTTCGGCTGTGCCGCCAGGGCGGAGACGTCGGTGGAGGGGTCGCCCGGCCCGACCGGCCCGACCAGCGCGATCGACCAGTCCGGCCGCAGTCGCGCCAGCTCCCCGATCAGCTCGAAGTCGAGCTTGATCTGCACGATCGCGCCGGTGAAGAGGATCCGCGGGTGCGGGAGCGCCTCCATCGCCGGATCGACCGGGCCGGGGTGCAGGGCGCCCGCGAACAGCTCGGTGTCGGCGACGTTCGGCGCGTAGATCACGTTCCGGGCGAGCCGGCGCAGCCGCTCGGCCAGTGGCGGCGAGCTCGCCAGCACGATGTCCGCGCGCGCGGCGTAGCGCTCCTCGGCCGCCACAGCGCCCGTGTCGATCCGCTCGTGCGCGGCGATGTCATCGACGCAGTGGTAGACGAGCAGAGACGGATCCAGCACGTCGATCAGGCTCTCCGCCTGGGGCACGTATGCCCATAGGATCGGCCTGCGCATCCCCAGCCGGCGCGCGGCCCGGGAGACGAGCGCCCCGAGCAGGCGGCGGTTGATCGCCCGGACGAGACGATGGCCGTGGGCCGGTATCAGAAGCGGTGAGAGCACGTGCAGCCCGTCGACCGCCCGCGGCGGGGAGAGCCCACGGCGCAGCCGGCGCCAGATCCGCGAGATGTCCCGTCTGGCGAGCTCCGGCCGGCGCAGACCCAGCGACTCGACGAACAGGACCGTGTTGCCGGCGGCCGCGAGGCGCGACATCAGATGATGCTGGTTGGTCCACAGGTCGGCGTCCCAGTCGGCGAAGCCGACGCAGACTATGTCGCGGCCTTCGAGGCTGGCTTGGGCATTCACCGGCGCCATGCTTCCCGACGAGTCGTTGCCGATCCCTGCGTCATCTCAGGCGATGGCCTCGGCGATATGCTCGGCGTCTATCTGGGCGGGCAGGACGTCGTGATGGTCGAAGGTGTCACGCAGGTCGGTCAGCGCCTGGCGCAGGTTGCGCTCGACGCAGCGCTGGGCAAGCAGAGCGACGGCCTGCGACGTGAACGCCAGCGGACGCCAGCCGCCTTCGGGTGCGGGCGGATCAAGGGTGATCTCCATGCGCTTCTCGAGTATCGCCTCTACGAGGCGGCGCGCCTGAATGTCGTCCCGCGGATCCGGAATATGGAGCACCCGGCTCGCCCGCTCGGCGAGCTCCCGAAATTGGAGGCGAGCGGTCGTTGTCGTCGGCGTGTCGCCCTCAGCGGCCGCGTCCGCCCAATGACTTTGCACGGCGACGAGCATGGTGACCTCGGAGCAGTCGATGAGCGATCGCATGGACGCAAAGAACGCGCTCGCGCTGCTCGCCATGCCGTCATCGCCCGCGCTCCAGATGTCGGTGTCATCGATGATCACGACAAGTCGAGCATGTCTTGCGTGGGCGATACGGCCGAGGCTGACGAGACCTGCATGGGCACCGCCTTGCCAGCCTCCCTGACGCACGACCGTGGTCAGGTCACCGCCGAGCTCGGCGGCGACCTCGGCGGTGAGGCCGTGCAGCAGAGGTGCCGAGATGCCGGCACGAAGGCGTGGTGGATTCCTGCGAGCAGCGATCGTGATCGCGAGCGCCTTCTCGATCGCCTCGCGGTCGCGTCGTCTCAGCTGTGGGCCGAGCCGGATCGCGATGCCTTCGGCGACCCCGCGAACGATTGAGTCGGGCTCGATCGGGGCCGAGTGGTGGCTGACCGGGACGTGGATCGGCACCACCTTACGGTCGCGCTCACGGCCTGAGACCTCACTCGCGCTCCATGCGAGGAGGCTGCTCTTCCCGCACCCGGCGGGCGCGACGATCAGAGCGAAGCTCCCCTCACTTGCGCGCATGATGTGCAGGACGCGCTCCTCTATCGCGTCGTTGAAGCCGACCTCGCCAAGCTGGACATGCGCCAGAGCGAGCTCGTATTCGGGCGGCTTCGGCTTGAACGCGGCGCGGTCGCGCAGCATGGTGAGGATCTCTTGGCTCATGGTTGGCGTATGAAGTACAGCTCACGTGGTCGGCCGGTCCTGCCCTCGCGCGGCTCGGCGTATGAGCTCAGGATGTCCTCCCGGGCGAGCGCGCGCAGAAGCTCGGTGAGGCGGTTGCGCGTGACGCCGAGGCGACGCTGTAGCTCTCGATCGCTCGCGCTGAGGCCGTCGCGCGCCCACAGCTCGGCCACGAGCATCGCACCGGGTCTGCCGGCGACGACTGCCGCCTGCTCCATCAGCTCGTACTGGCGCATGGGGTCATGCGGGGGCATTTCACCGGCCGCGAGCGCCACCAGTGCGCGTGGCTGGCGTGGGCCGATCAGGCCTGTGCTGCGGAGTGCGGTCTGGCCGGCCTCGGTGCGCCTGCGGAGCAGGTCGTCGGCATCCTCGCCAGCCAGCGGCTCGAGCGTGACCAGGCGGTCGAAGAACGCGTTCGCGGGGGGGGCGCTGAGCGCCTTGGCGACCTCGGGCCCGACTGCGGCGGCGATCGACAATGGAGTCTGCCAGAGCTCGTCGCGAAGCCGCGCGAACAGTGTCTGCGCGTGCTCGATGGTCAGATCGTCCAGCAGCACGAGCGCGTTCGGTGGCGCCTGTTGAAGCCGGCGGATCTGCCTGGCCGGGCCGAGCGGATCATCTGCCCCCGGGCGCTGTGCTGGCGGCACCCACTCATGCTCGACTGCGACCTCGAGCAGCGCATCGATGAGTGCATGAGATCCGGTGACCACGCGCGCGCTGAGGAGCAACGCGCCGCGGCCGCGGTCGTGCGCCCGTGCCAGCGCGCGGTAGAGCAGGCTGCTCCGACCGCTCCCGGGCTCGCCCACGACCAGTACGTGGCGCGGCTTCTCGATCGCCTCAAGCGCGCGGCGCCGGCTGGCGTCTTCAGCGAACAGCTGCTGGTCGGCGGCTGTGTCAAGGAGAGGACCTCGCCCTATCATCACGACTTATTATACTGTATCTTTCGTCGGATCAACGACTGTTTCCTCTCGTGCACGAGCTCGCACCTCGGCCGCCGCGGGCCGGCCGGCGTCCTGCGGCTCCCTCGATACCCTCGCCCCTGTGAGCAGCGGTAGGAGCCAACCGGAACGTGCAGGCTCGCGCGCGCCCAGCGAGCGGATGCGCACGCTGCGGCTCCTGCTCGACGGTGAGCTCGCCGGCGGCGCCGAGATCGACCCCGCCGCTCTGCAGCGCGCTGCCGCAGCGCCATCGCTGCGCTTCGTCGGGTGCCCGGTCGCGCCGCCCGCACAGCACAGCAGGTGCTCTTCAAGGTCGGCCTGCTCGGCTACGAGCGGCATGTGCAGAGGCCCCTTGCCACGGTGCGCGCATCCGTGCTCGGCAGCGTCGCAACGTCGGCGCGACAGCGCTTCCTCATAAGGGTTGACGAGTTCCCTCACTACCGTGCCTGGGAGGCAGGCGGGCCGTTCGGGGTCGGTGCGTACGAGCGCTTTCACGAGACGATGCGCGCCGCCGGCCTTCGCTACATGATCGCGGTGCTCCCGCGCGTGAGCCGCGACCCGCTCGACCCCGCCGGCAGGCAGTCGCGGCCGCTCCTCGCCGATGAGGCGCGGATGCTCGCCCGCCTGCGCGGCGACGGCGTCGCATTCGGCCTGCACGGCCTCGACCACCGCACGCGCCACGCCTCGCCCCGTCGCCACAGCGAGCTGTGCGGGCTCGACTTGCAGGCCACTGAGCGGCTGCTCGATCGCGGCATGGCCGAGCTGGCGGCTCACGACATCCATCCCCGTGTCTTCGTCCCCCCTTACAACCGCTTCGACGCTGCGCAGCTCCCGATCCTCGCCCGCCGCTTCGCGGTGCTCTGCGGCGGTCCCGAGTCGATCGGGCTGATCGGTTTTCATCCCGGGCCGCAGTGGCGCGGCGAGACCGTCTACCTGCCCTCCTATCCGCCCTTCTATGGCACGGCCGCAGAGGTGCTGCCCGCCGCGCGACGGGCGATCGAGCGGGGCACGGGCCTGTGGACGCCGATCGTGCTGCACTGGGAGTGGGAGGCGCGCGATGAGTACCGCTCATTGGCGCAGCTGGCCGCCCTGATCGCGCCATATGCAGCCGACTGGGAGGACTTCCTCGCTGCCGTGCAGCGCAGCGCGCGTACGGATGTGCAGGACGGCGCGCCGCGGTGAGCGCCGAACTGGAAGCTCTCCGCCGCCGATTCCCGAGGGTCGCCGTCGTCCACGACTGGCTGACGATCCCCGGCGGCTCCGAGCAGGTGGTGATGGAGTTACTGCAGATGTTTCCTGACGCGGAGCTGTTCACCTCCGTGTATGACCCGAAGCCGTGGCCGGCGCAGATAACCGATCGCCCCGTTCATGCCTCGTTCCTGAACCGGATTCCCGGCGCCGCGGGCCATTACAGGCGCCTGCTGCCCCTGATGAACGCCGCGTACCGGTCCTTCGACCTATCCCGCTTCGACCTGGTTCTGTCGAGCAGCCATGCCAGTGCCAAGAACGTGCGTACTCCGCCGGGAACCCTGCATGTGTGTTATTGCCATACCCCGATGCGCTATGCGTGGGATCGCAGCTTCCTGGCCGAAGAGGAGGTGCCGGGACTGGTGCGGCTCGGCCTGCCGGCGCTCATGTGGCATCTGCGACGGGTCGATCGCCGGGGTGCCGCCGGCCCGGATGTGATCGTGGCCAACTCACGGCATGTGGCCGCCCGGATCGAGCGTTACTGGGGGCGGGAGGCGGTCGTGGTGAATCCGCCGGTGGACGTGGAGGCGATGCTGGGGATCGACTGCGATCCGCAGGATTTCTATCTGTCCTTCGGCCGGGTCGTGCCGTACAAGCGGGTCGATGTGGCGGTGGATGCGTGCCGGCTGCTGGGGAGGCCGCTGCGGGTCGCCGGCAGCGGTCGCGCGCTCGACGCCGTGCGCGGCCATGCCGACGGCGCCGAGCGGATCGTCACCTTCCTGGGCAGGGTCTCAGATGAGGAGCGCCGGCGGCTCTTCTGCGAGGCGCGGGCGCTCGTCTTTCCCGGCGAGGAGGACTTCGGGATCATCCCCGTCGAGGCGCAGGCGGCCGGACTGCCGGTGATC
>DAHVAB010000124.1 GCA_027314825.1 Solirubrobacterales bacterium | reverse complement strand
TCCGCTCCAGGGCGAGGAGCTGCGGCTCCGTCAGGGCGTAGAAGTCGGCGGGCGTCCGGACGAGCCCGCGCTGCTGCAGGAGCGCCACCTGCTTCTCGCCGAGCCCGTCGATGTCCATCGCCCCGCGCGAGACGAAGTGCTTGAGCAGCTGCCAGCGCCGCTCCGGGCAGTCCAGGTTCGGGCACTTGGTGAACACGGAGTCCGCGGGCTTGACCGTCTCGGTGCCGCAGAAGGGACATTTAGCCGGCGGAGCCGGCCGGGGCGGCCTGTTGGCGCGCTCGGCCATGTGGGGAGCCGGCGAGACGACCTGGGGGATCACGTCGCCCGCGCGCAGCACGATCACCTCCTCGCCGGGGCGGATGTCCTTGCGGGCGAGATCCTCCTCGTTGTGCAGGGTGGCCTGGCGGATCGTGACACCGCCGACCGCGACCGGCTCCAGCACGGCGTAGGGGTGCAGGTCGCCGAACTTGCCGACGTTCCAGCGCACCTCCAGCAGGCGAGTCATCGCCGTGCTCGGCGGGAACTTCCACGCCACCGCCCAGCGCGGCTCGCGACCGATCGCGCCGAGCCGTCGCTGCAGCGCAAGGTCGTCGAGCTTCACCACGGCGCCGTCGATCTCGAAGTCGAGCTCTCCGCGGCGAGCCTCCCATGCCCTGCACTGGGCGATCACCTCCTCGGCGGTCTGGAAGCGCGCGATGTCGCCGTTGACCTTCAAGCCATGCTCGCGCATCCACTGCAGCGCGTCCCAGTGGCGCTCGAACGAGAGCTCCTCGGTCACGCCGACCTGATAGCACCAGATCGACAGCGGCCGCTGGGCGGCCAGCTGCGGGTCGAGCTGGCGAACCGATCCGGCCGCGGAGTTGCGGGGGTTCATGAACGTGGAGAGCCCTTCCTCGGCTCGCCTTTCGTTCAGCAGCGTGAAATCGTGGGTCGACATGTAGATCTCGCCCCGGACCTCCAGGAGGGGCGGTGCGTCCTCGATGTGCAGCGGGATCGCGCCGACGGTGCGCAGGTTGTGGGTGACGTCCTCCCCCACCTCCCCGTTGCCGCGGGTGGCGCCGCGCTCCAGCGTGCCGTCGCGGTAGAGAAGGCTGATCGCCAGGCCGTCGACCTTCGGCTCCACGACGAAGCTGAACGCCGGCTCGGAGATGCCTTCCCGGGCGAGATGGGCCTGCATCCGTTGCACCCATCCCTGCAGCTCCTCCTCTGATCGGACGTTGCCGAGCGAGAGCATCGGCTCCAGATGCGTGACCTTCTCCAGACGGCCGACCGGCTCGGCTCCGACGCGCTGGGTCGGCGAGTCGGCGCTGAGCAGCTCCGGGTGCTGGCGCTCCAGCTCACGCAGGCGGTCGACGAGCGCGTCGTAGGCGTCGTCGCCGATCTCCGGATCGTCGAGCACGTAGTAGCGGTGGGCATGGTGCTCGATCTCGGCCCGGAGCTTCACAACCTCCGCGCGCGGGCGCTCGGCCGGCTGTCCCGCGGGTCCGCTCACGCCGCGGCCTGTCCGGCCGCGGGTGCCAGCAGCGCCCCCAGGTCGAAGCTGCGCAGCGTCTGCACGCCGGGGCGGTATGTGAGGTCGAAGTGGATGGGGGTGACCGCGATCCGGCCGGCCGCGACGGCGGCGAGATCTGTCCCCGGCTCCTCGTGGAAGCCGGGATCCTCGCCGTAGATCCAGTAGCGCCTGCGGGCGGGCGGACCCTGCTCCGTTCGCTCCAGGCGCAGCTCGTCCTTGTAGATGCGTTTGCCGAGCGTCGTCACCTCGACGCCCTCCGGCCGGCCGGCCGGAACATTGACGTTGAGAAGCGTCTGCTCCGGCAGCGGCACCTCCTCCAGACGCTCCAGCAGTCGCGCCACGAAGCGGGCGGCCACCTCGAAGGAGTAGCCGCCGTCGCCGCTGTAGCCCATGCCGCCGCCGGCCGATTGCTGGGAGACGGCGATCGATGGCAGGCCGAGCACGAGGCCCTCCAGCGCCGCTGCGACCGTGCCCGAGTAGGTGATGTCGTCGCCGAGGTTGGCGCCATGATTGACCCCGGAGATGACCACGTCCGCTTTGAATCCCTCGATCAGGCCGAGGCTCGCCAGGCGCACGCAGTCGACCGGCGTGCCGTCGGTCGCGTAGCCGACCGAGCCGTCCGCGAACGGCACCTCCGCCACCCACAGCGGGCGCCGGGTCGTGATCGAGCGCGCCATCGCGGAGCGGTTGCCGTCCGGCGCGATCACCGCGAGGCGGACCTCGGGCAGCGCTCTCAGAGCCCGGCGCAGCGTCTGCAGGCCGGCCGCCTCGATCCCATCGTCGTTGGTCAGAAGGACATCGATCATCGGTCCCTCTCAGGATAGGGCGAGCCCCGGTCCCCTCAGCGAGGCGGCTCCGATCCCGGCGCGCGGGCTCGCGCCGCCTCAGCCGCGCTGCGGGTAGGAGACCGATGCGAGCGCCAGGCCGTGGGGCGACGCGGTCGGGCCCGCCTCCGCTCGCGGGCGTCCCTGCAGCAGCGCGGCGAAGCTCTCGATGCTGCGCCGCCCGCTGGCCACCTGCAGCATCGTGCCGACCAGGACCCGGTTCATGTGGCGCATGAACGTGTCGGCCTCGATCCAGAGCTGCAGCAGCTCGCCGTCGGCCTTCCAGCGAGCGTCGATCACGTCGCGCTCGAAGCGCACATGGTC
Source organism: Solirubrobacterales bacterium (assembly GCA_027314825.1). Taxonomy (GTDB): domain Bacteria; phylum Actinomycetota; class Thermoleophilia; order Solirubrobacterales; family Solirubrobacteraceae; genus Palsa-744. The sequence continues at coordinate 4,579 of DAHVAB010000124.1, read as the reverse complement.
GGTGTCGGTGGGAGTGAACGCGGTGAAGTCGTGGCGCCCTCGCAGCAGCGCCGCGCACTCCTGCAGTGCCGCCAGCTCCAGCGGCCGGGGCACCCACAGCGCGGTGGCAGCCATGAACACGCTGGGCCGGCGCCGCGCCAGCACCTGGTAGCAGTAGGTGCGGCTGAGCGCGTCGCTGCGAGCGTCGAAGCCGTCCTCCGCCTGCTCGCAGCAGAGCACCGAGACGTCTGCGGGCAGCAGGGCCTGGAGGCGCTCGGGCGCGACCGGCTCATCGCGGTAGGTTGCGACCTGCCCCCAGGCGTGAACGCCCTTGTCGGTCCTGCCGGCGACGGTCAGCTGCAGTGGCTCACCCTCATCGTCTCGCTCGCCGAGCACGGACCGCAGCGCCGTCTCCAGCACCCCTTGGACGGTCCGCAGCCCGGGCTGGCGCGCCCAGCCGGCGAACCGGGAGCCGTCATATTCGAGCTTCAGCCTCGTGACCATCGAGGTGGCGTCGCCGCGGGGCGGCGGGACGGCGGGGCTCCTGGCTCAGACCAGCTCGATGTAGACCATCTCGGTCGCGTCGGAACGGCGCGGGCCGAGCTTCATGATCCGGGTGTAGCCGCCGGGGCGCTCCGCATACCGGGGCGCGATCTCCTCGAAGAGCCGGTGCACGGCGAACTTGTCCTGGGCCAGCGCGGAGAGCGCCTGACGGCGCGCGTGCAGAGTGTCCTGCTTGGCGAGCGTGATCAGCTGCTCGATCTCCGGGCGCACGGCCTTCGCCTTCGCCTCCGTGGTCTTGATCCGCTCATGCTCGAGGATCTCCTTGCAGAGATTGAGCATCAGCGCCTTGCGGTGGGCCGCGTCGCGGCTCAGCTTATTGCGGGTCTTGGCGTGTCTCATCGGTTCTCGAGTCCTGGAAGCAAAGCAGATCGCGGCCGCGCTCAGTCCTGACGGAGCGCGAGCCCCCGGGTGTGCAGCGTCTCCACGACCTCGTCGATCGACTTCTTGCCGAAGTTCGGGATCGCGTTCAGCTCAGCCTCGGACTTGGAGATCAGATCGCCGACCGTCTGCACGCCCGCGCGCTTGAGGCAGTTGTAGGAGCGCACCCCGAGCTCGAGCTCCTCGATCAGGATGTTCCACTCCTCGCCCTGCATCTGTCCACCGGCGTTGGTCGAGGGCAGGCCGCCGTGACCGTCGGCGATCTGGCCGCCGGGCGTGGCGCGCAGCTCCTGGATGCGATCGGCGTCGGTGAAGATCGCCAGCTGGGAGATGAGCAGCTCCGCGGCCTCGCGCAGCGCCGACTGCGGATCGATCGAGCCGTCGGTCTCGATGTCGAGCGAGAGCTTGTCGTAGTCGGTCCGCTGGCCGACGCGTGCCTGTTCGACCGCGTATGCGACACGCCGCACCGGCGAGAAGATCGAGTCGATCGGGATCACGCCGATCGGCTGGTCGGGCGTCTTGTTCTCCTCGGCCGGCCGGTAGCCGCGGCCGCGGCCGATCGTCATGTACAGCTCCAGCTTCGCCTTCTTCTCCAGAGTGGCGATGTGGACGTCCGGGTTCAGGATCTCAACGCCCGCGGGCAGGTCGATGTCCTTGGCGGTGATCTCCCCGGGGCCGCTGGCCACGAGGGGCGCCTCGACCTCTGTCGCGTCGGAGTGCATCCGGCAGACGATGCCCTTCAGGTTCAGCACGATGTCGGTGACGTCCTCGGTGACGCCGGAGATCGTGGAGAACTCGTGAGCCACCCCCTCTATCCGCACGCTCGTCACCGCGGCCCCCGCCAGCGAGGAGAGCAGTACGCGGCGCAGCGAGTTGCCGAACGTGTAGCCGAAGCCACGGTCGAGCGGCTCGATCGTGAACGTGCCGTGGTTCTCGTCGACGGACTCGCTTGTGATCCGAGGGATTTGGAAGTCGAGCATCAGGGTCCTCTGTGTCTTGGTCTCGCGCCGACGCCTGCCAGCGCCGGCTCTTGGGCACCGCCGCCCCACGGGCGCGGCGCAGGCAAAGTTCCTACTTCGAGTACAGCTCGACGATGAGCTGCTCCTGCACGGGGGCGGCAACCTCGCGCCGCTCCGGCCCGCGCAGCACCTTGGCCGTCAGCGAGTCGTGGTCGGCCTGCAGCCATGCCGGGATCTGGCCGGTCAGCTCGGTCGCGTCTCTGACGACCTGCGCCGCGGGGCTGTCATGCTTGATCGCGATCACATCGCCCGGGCGAACCTGGTAGCTGGGGATGTCGACCCGGCGGCCGTTGACCGTCCAATGCCCGTGCCGGACCAGCTGGCGCGCCATGTCGCGGCTCTTGGCGAAGCCCGCGCGGAACACGATGTTGTCCAGGCGGCGCTCGAGCAGCTGGAGCATGGTCTCGCCGGTCCGGCCGTGCTTGCGGGCCGCCTCCTCGTAGTAGCTGTGGAACTGGCGCTCGAGGATGCCGTAGATCCGCTTAGCCTTCTGCTTCTCGCGCAGCTGCACCCGGTACTCGCTCTGCTTCTGGCGACCCCGTCCGTGCTCTCCGGGAGGATAGGAGCGGCGCTCGACGCCGCACTTGTCGGTCAGGCAGCGCTCACCCTTCAGGAAGAGCTTCTGCCCCTCCCTGCGGCACTGCTTGCACTGCGCGCCGGTGTCTCGTGCCATCTATGCGTTCTTCCTCATCGAGATTGGTGGGTGGGACCCATGCGACGGTCAGACCCGCCGCCGCTTGCGGGGGCGGCATCCGTTATGAGCCTGCGGGGTCACGTCCTTGACGCCGGTGACTTCAAGGCCCGCGGCCTGCAGCGAGCGGATCGCCGTCTCCCGGCCGGAGCCCGGGCCGCGCACGTAGACCTCGACCTTCTGCAGCCCCTGCTCCAGCCCCTTGCGGGCGGCGGCGTCAGCGGTGACCTGGGCGGCGAACGGCGTCGACTTGCGCGATCCCTTGAACCCGGCGCCGCCGGCCGACTCCCAGGCGATCACGTTGCCCTGCGTGTCGGTGAGCGAGACGATCGTGTTGTTGAACGACGTCTTGATGTGGGCGTGGCCCACAGGGATGTTCTTCTTCGGCTTGCGCCGTCCTCTTGCTCGCTTGGGCGCCGCCATCAGAGCTCCGAGGTGGTGTCGAGACCGGTCACGATCACTTCTTGCCCGCCTTCTTCTTGCCCGCCACCTGCATGCGCTTGGGTCCCTTGCGGGTGCGGGCGTTGGTCTTGGTCTTCTGCCCCCGCACCGGAAGGCCGCGCCGGTGGCGCAGGCCGCGGTAGCAGGAGATCTCCTGCAGACGCTTGATGTCCTGCGAGCGCTCCCGGCGCAGATCGCCCTCGACGGTCAGGGAGCGGTCGATCGCGTCGCGGAGCTTCGAGACCTCCTCCTCGGTGAGGTCGCGAATGTAGGTGTCGGGGCTCACGCCGACCTCGCCCAGCACCTTCTGGGAGGTGGAGCGCCCGATGCCGTAGATGTAGGTGAGACCGATCTCGGCCCGCTTGTTCAACGGCAGGTTGACACCTGCGATCCGCGCCATCAGATCAGCCCTGCCGCTGCTTGTGCCGCTTGTTCTGGCAGATCACGAGGACCGCTCCGTTGCGGCGGATGATCCTGCACTTTTCGCACATCGGCTTGACCGACGGTCGTACCTTCATGATCCCTTTCGGCTGAAACCTGCGACTCGGCTCTGGCCGCCGTTACGGCTGCCGCTACCGTGTCGTGGAAATGCTCGCAAAGCAGACTCCTCGCACGCGAGCAGGACAACGGATAGTAGCACCTCAGCTGCGCGCGCCGCCGCCGGCGGCCAGGCCGGTCGGCTCGGGCGCCTGCTGCCCATCCTCAGCCAGGTGCCACGGCGTCAGGATCAGCGGCCCGTCGGCGGTGACAGCGACCGTGAACTCGAAATGGGCGGCCATCGAGGAGTCCTGAGAGTAGATCGCCCAGCCGTCGGAGCCGGTGCGCACGTGCGGGCTGCCGAGCGTCGTCATCGGCTCGATCGCGAGCACCATCCCCTCACGCAGCAGCGGCCCCCTGCCCGGCCGGCCGTAGTTGGGAACCTGCGGATCCTCGTGCATGTTGCGCCCCACCCCGTGCCCGACCAGCGATCGCACGACCGCAAGGCCCGCCTCCTCGACCACGCTCTGGATCGCGTGGGAGACGTCGCCCACCCGGTTGCCCGAGCGGCAGCGCTTCACTCCCTCGAGGAGCGCCTGCTCGGTGGCGGTGAGCAGCCTCTGCGCCTCCGGGGAGATCTTGCCCACCGGGAAGGTGCGAGCGGCGTCGGCGACCCAGCCATCGAGCGTGACCCCGACGTCCACGGAGATGATGTCCCCGCCGGAGAGCCTCTGGCGAGATGGAATCCCGTGCACCACCATCGTGTTCGGCGAGGCGCAGATGGACCCGGGAAACCCTCGGTAGCCCTTGAAGGTCGGCACGGCGCCCTGCGAGCGGATGAACCGCTCGGCGGCGGCGTCCAGCTCCGCGGTGCTCACGCCGGGCCTGATCTTGCCCTCCAGCAGACGGAGCGTCCTGACCAGGATGGCGCCGGCGGCGGCCATCTTCTCGATCTCCTGCGGGCTCTTCCTTACGATCACGGCCTGAGCTTAGCTTCGTGGGCGCCGCCGCGCTGCCGGCGGCGGCCACC
>DAHVAB010000123.1 GCA_027314825.1 Solirubrobacterales bacterium | reverse complement strand
AGGCTGCATCGGATCTCCCACGGTGAAAAATGCGCGCGCGGCGCGCTGTTCGTGACCTGGCACCGTGCCGTGCCGCAGGGCAGGACTGGCCCGCGAGGCGCCTCCGGCGCAGCCGGCGAACGGGGCGCGACAGGGGCGGCGGGCGCGACCGGCGCCCCCGGAGCGACCGGCCTCACGGGTGCGACCGGTCTCCAGGGCGTGACCGGCGCCACCGGCGCCGTGGGAGCCACAGGCGCGGCCGGCCCGCGCGGCAGCACGGGGTCGACCGGTGCCGTCGGTAGTCAGGGTCTGCGCGGCGCCACCGGCGCGAGCGGCGCGGTTGGTGCGACCGGTGCGAACGGGATCCAGGGATTGCAGGGGGTGACCGGTGCGACCGGCGCGGCTGGTGCGACCGGTGCGAACGGGATCCAGGGATTGCAGGGGGTGACCGGTGCGACCGGCGCGATCGGTGCGACGGGGCTCCAGGGTCTGCAGGGGGTGACCGGCCCGGAAGGCCCGGAAGGCCCGGAAGGCCCGGAAGGCCCGGAAGGCCCGGAAGGCGCGGAAGGCACGGAAGGTATCCCCGGTGAAGCCGGCCAGCCAGGGCTGCAGGGCGCCACCGGCGCGACCGGCCCGGCGGGCACGACCGGGGCGCGTGGCGCCACGGGCAACACGGGCGCGACGGGGGCGACCGGATCGGTTGGCGAACTCCCCTACGGCTACGTGTACGAGATCGCCCCGTTGGAACTGGTGCCGGGCGGCGCGAACGTTTCATTCTCCAACAACGGGCCTCTGTCGGGCATCTCGCACGCCGCAGGCTCCACTCTGGTGACCGTGCCCGCCAGCGGCACGTATCGAGTCTCCTATGACGTCTCGGTGACCGCGGGCGTCGGGGCGGCCATCGCCATCGCCGTCAACGGCACGGTCGATGCCAGCACGCCGGTGCCCATCCTGGGCGCGACGGGCGAGGTCCAGGGCAGCGCCATGCTCACGCTCTCCGCGGGCGACGTGATCACGTTGAGCAACGACTCCGCCGTGCCGATCACCCTCGTCGCGGCCCCGAGCGTCGCAGCGCAGCTGACACTCGAGCAGATCGACTGAGTCGCCTCGGCCGGAGGTCAGCCGGCCATCCACTGGGACCGTTGAGCGCATCGCCAGAGCTTCCCGAGCGCTTGGAGGCGACGGCCGTGGTCGCCGCCGAGGATCCGCTGAGGTCGCCGAGCGCCGGCGCGAAGGTGATCCGCGGCAGCGTCTGGCGGGTCGCCGGCAACCTGGCCGGCATCGTCGCCGGGCTCGGGACGGCCGCATTGCTGCTGCATCATCTCGGCGTCGCCGGCGCCGGGCGTTACGTGACGGTGATGTCGCTGGTCGCGATCGCCGGCAACATCGCCGATGCGGGGCTGAACCTGACGACCAGCCGCGAGCTGGCCATCAGGGATCCGGGCCGGCGCACCGGCTTGATCGGGAGCCTCCTCGGCCTGCGGATCGCGATGACCCCGGCTGCGGTTCTGCTGATGGTCGGCTTCGCCGTGGCCGTCGGCTACCCATCCTCGATGGTGGTGGGCACCGCGCTGGCCGGGTCCGGCTACCTGCTCGCATCGCTCGCCGACGCGCTGCTGCTGCGACTGACCGTCGAGCTTCGCAACGCCGGGCTCGCGCTGGTGGACTTTCTACGTCAGGCGGTCACGCTCACGGGTGTTGCCGCGCTCGTGGCGGCCGGCTCCTCGCTGACGCCGTTCTTCGCGGTTCAGATCGGCATGGGGATCGTGCTGGTCGCGATCGCCCCGCTCCTCGTCGGCGCCGGCGGGCTGGTGCTGCCGCGATTCGATCGCGCCGAGCAGCGCATGCTGCTCACCAGCGCCCTGCCGGTCGCCGCGGCGCTGATCCTCGGCCAGATCTATGTCCGCTTCGTGATGGTGCTGATGTCGCTGATCTCCAACCCCAGGCAGGCGGGCTTCTTCGCCGCCTCGCTGCGTGCGGTCGAAGCCCAGACCGCGATCTCCCTGTTCGTCGCCGGCGTCGCCCTGCCGATGCTGGCCGCCTCGCGGGGTGACATGCCGCGCCTGCGCCGTGCGGTGCAGGGCATGAGCGAGGGGGCGGTGATCACGGGCGTGCTGATCGTGATCGTCACCGCGCGACTCGCCGAGCCGGCGATGTCGCTGATCGGCGGCGCCGCCTTCCGGGATTCCGGGGCCGTGCTTAGGATCCAGGTCGGCGCCCTGATGTTCATAGCCCTGTATCAGATATGGACGGTGGCGCTGATCGCGCTGGGCCGCCAGCGAGACCTGATCCTCACGAACGCGCTCGCCCTGCTCTGCCTGATCGTGTTCGCCGTTGCGCTCGTACCGAGCCTCGGAGCGATCGGCGGCGCGATAGCGAGCGTGCTGGGAGACGCGACCCTCGCCTGCCTGATCTACAGGCGCGTCCAGTCCGCTGGAGCGAGCGTCGCGATTCGCCCCGGATTCCTGGCCCGGGTGCTCGCGGCCGCAGCGGTCGCGACCGGGATCCTCCTGGCTCCCGGCCTGGCGCCCGTCACAGCGGCCGTGCTGGCCGGAGTCGCGTTCGTCGGCGTCGGCCAGGCGATCGGGATGCTGCCCTCCGAGCTCCACGAAGCCATCGGCCTCGGCCGCCCGCCGCGCCGGCCGGATGACTCTCCTATAAGGTCCGCGCGCCCGTGATCTCCCTCGCCTGCGCCAGCTGTCGACGATGTCGCTGATCGTCTCCTGGCTCATCTTCCCGCTCCTGCTCGCCGCTGTGGGGGCGGGGTGGGGCGTGCTGGTCGAGCGTCTCGCCGGCGTGAGCGTCGGAGATGCGCTGCTGATCCCGCTGGGGCTCGCGAGCGTGATCGTGGTCGCGGGAACGCTCACCGGCTTCAGCGGCGGGGCCGCTGCCGCCGCAGCCGCCTCCGCGGCCGCGCCGCTGATCGCCGCCGGAGCGGTGGTCGGGCTCGCGCTCGCATGGCCGCGGCTGCGCGCGCTCAGGCTGCGCTCGCCGGGCCGCTGGCCGCTGATCGGAGCTTGGCCCGCCTGCGCGGCGATCGCCACCGTGATCGCATACGGCGCGGCGGTCATCTTCTCCGGCGAGGCGACGTTCACCGGCATCGTGAAGCTCGACGACACCTCCACCTGGCTGAACGTGGTGGACATCATCATGGCGCACGGACGGTCGGTGCAGGGGCTGGCGACCTCGACCTTCTCGCTGACGTTCTCCGGCGACATCGGCGCCTCGTATCCGCTCGGCGCGTTCGTGATCCTCGGCGTCGGCCACGTGCTTAGCGGGATCGACGCGGCGTGGATATTCCAGCCGTATCTGGCGTGTTGCGGCGGTGCGCTCGCGCTCGCGATCTACGCGATCGTCTCACCGATGGTGCGTTCGCGCAGGCTCTGCGCACTGGTCGCGTTCCTCGCCGCGCAGCCCGCGTTGCTCTACGGGTACAGCCTGTGGGGAGGGATCAAGGAAATGAGCGCGGCGTTCCTGCTGGCGCTGGGAGTTGCGCTGGCCGCGGAGATGGTGCGCGCCGAGCCGGCCGGCAGCCGGCGCGAAGCGCTGCGGCGGGCGGTGCCGCTCGGGGTCGCCGGCGCAGCCATGATCCAGGTGCTGGGCATCGGGGCGGGAGGCTGGGTCGGGCCCGCGCTCGTGGTGCTCGTGCTCGCCTGGGCTCTGCAGGTGGCACGTGCCCATGAGGCGCGGATGCGCGCCGCATGGCTGCGGGTGCGCAGCCTGGTGGGGCTCGCCGTCATCACTGCCGCGGCGATCGTTCCGGTGTGGGTGGCTCTCGCCAACTTCCTCTCCCACGATGCCGGCCTCTTCTCCGAAGGCCAATCGTCCGCGACCAGGCTTGGGAACCTGCTCGCAGCGATCGATCCATGGCAGGTGGTCGGGATCTGGCCCGTCGGCGACTTCCGGCTCGCGGCGCCGACATCGCACTGGATCGGCTTCGTGGTGATCGCCGTGATCGCCGCGGCGGCGGGCGTCGTCGCGAGCGTGGCTCGCCGCCGGCCCGGCGTAGCGATCTACGCCGGGATCGCGATGGCGGCGATCGCCATGTTCTATGTCGCGGGCGCCACCCCCTGGGTGACCGGTAAGGCGCTCGCGATCTCAACGCCCGCGATCCTGACGGCGGCGCTCGCCGGCGCGGCGATGCTCGTCGGGCATCGACGCCGGGTGCTGCGAGTGCTCGGTCCCGCGGTGATCACGGTGATCGGCCTCGGCGTGATCTGGTCGAATGTGCTCGCCTACAACGGCGTGACCCTCGCGCCGCGCGCGCGCCTGGCCGAGCTTCAGCACATCGACGGCCTGATCGCCGGCAGGGGGCCGACGTTCGTGAACTTCTACGAAGTCTATGCCGACCGCCACTTCCTCCGCGAAGGGGCGCCGACCGAGCCCGCGGAGTATCGCGCCGCGACGCTGGCGCTGCGCGACGGCGCGGTTCTGACGAAGGCGGCATGGGCCGGCCTGAACGCGTTCCCGCCGGCGGAGCTGATGGCCTATCGCTCGATCGTCACCCAGCGCTCGCCCGCCGAAAGCCGCCCTCCCGCGATCTACAAGCTCGTCTACATGGGACGTTTCTACGAGCTGTGGCAGCGTCCGGCGCACCCGCGGATGCGGCTGCTGGAGCAGGTGGAGTACGGGGAATCGAACACGCTGCCCTATTGCGGAGCGGCGGAGAACGCGCCGGCCCGGCCGCTCTGCAGCACCGATCCGGTGAGCGTCCCGTCCTGTCCACAGGTGATGAGCCTCGCGGCGACCGCAAGGGCGGACCACGGGTCGCTCGTGGCATATCAACGGCCCGCGCCGATCGTCATGCGCGGCGACCAGGTGCGCTGGCCGGGCGCCTGGATCCACGAAGAAGCGGCCCACGCGCTCGTGCCGGACACGCCGGGAACGGCGGTCGGGCACGTCGAGATCCAGAGGGCGGGACGCTACGAGCTCTACCTCGCCGGCGAGTTTGCACGCGGAGTCATCGTCAGCGTGGATGGGCGGACGCTGGGAAGGGTGCAGAACCAGCTCTCCGGCTTCGAGAGCTACGCGCCGGTCGCGAGCGTGCAGCTCAGCGCCGGCGTTCACAGCGTCGAATACGCCTATCCGAGCGGCTCGGGCTTCCCGGAAATCCTGGAACCGGGCAGCGGGTGGAACGAGTACACGACGGTCGACGCGGTGCTGCTAGAACCGCTCGGAGCGCCGCGCGCCGAGCTCGTGAAGGTGAGCCCCGCGCGGGCGAGAAGCCTCTGCGGACGCGAGCTGAACTGGATAGATCTTCTCGCGCCCAGCTGACCGGCGAGCGCGCCCAGCTGACCGGCGAGCGCGCCCAGCTGACCGGCGAGCGCGTCCGGCTGACCGGCGAGCGCGCCCAGCTGACCGGCGAGCGCGTCGGGCCTCACCGATCGGTGAGGCCCCCTGCTGGGGTGCGGGCCCGCGTCAGATCGTGCTCGACCGCCTCGCAGCGTCCTCCCGCGTGGGGAAGGACACCGGAGGTGATGCGGGCCGGCCCCAGCCGCGCGCCTCTACAGGCTCTGGACGTTGATCGCCTTCGGGCCCTTCGCTCCGGCTTCGGAGTCGAAGGAGACCTTCGCGCCCTCCTCGAGGGAGTGATATCCATCGCCGACGATCGCGCTGTGGTGCACGAAAAGGTCGGCCGACTGGTCGTCGGGCGTTATGAACCCGAATCCCTTGTCATTGCTGAACCACTTCACGGTTCCTGTATCCATTTGGCTCCTCCGGTTTCTGTGTGCGGACGCGGAGGATGCTGGTACGCAACGACTACGAGCGCTAACACGATAATGCCGAGCCACACCGGCTCGGCCGAGAAGCCAAGATTATCAGCTTCCGCAGATGCGCCCGGTCTGCGCCGATCGCGCCGATCACGCCGAGCACGCCGAGCACGCCGATCACGCCGATCACGCCGATCACGCCGAGCGCGCCGATCACGCCGAGCGCGCCGATCACGCCGAGCGCGCCGAGCGTGGGCCCGAGCGTGCGCCGAGCGCCAGACTGCTACCGTTACGACTTGTGGGCGGCGCACCCGTCGCCCGCGGGGTTCTCTTATCTCAGACGCTTCGCGATCCGGGCCGAGTCGAATCTCCCACCTCGCACGGCTGCGCAAGGGCGCCGCCGAAGGAGCAGTCTTCAGATGTCCACGCATACCTTCGCCTCGCTCGGCGTGTCCGTCGCCGTGCGCGACGCTCTCGCCGCACGCGAGATTCTCACGCCGTTCCCGATCCAGGCTCGTGTCCTGCCCGACGCTCTCGCCGGTCGCGACATGCTCGTCGGCTCGCCGACCGGATCGGGCAAGTCACTCGCCTTCGGGCTGGGCCTGGTCGAGCGGATCGAGGCTACCGATCCCCGCCCCTCCGGCCTGATTCTGGTTCCGACCCGCGAGCTGGCCGCGCAGATCGTCGAGGAGCTGCGCGCGGTCGCGCACGCCCGCGCGCTCGCGATCGCCGCCGTCTATGGCGGCGCCGGGATAGCGAAGCAGGCCCAGGCGGCAGCCAAGGCGCACATCCTGGTGGCCACGCCAGGGCGTCTGGAGGATCTCCTGGCGCGCGGTGCGGTCTCCCTGGAGCACGTCCGTGTGCTGATCCTGGATGAGGCCGACCGGATGCTGGACATGGGCTTCAGGCCGGCCGTCGAGCGCATCGTCGCTCTCACGCCGAGATCCCGCCAGACGCTTATGTTCTCGGCCACGCTGGAGAACAGCGCGGTGCAGCAGCTCACGCGCAGATACACCAGAGACATGGTTCGCCACGAGCAGGCGCACCCGCCGGAGCGCCGCGGGGAGGTCGAGCACCGCTTCGTGCCGGTCGCCGGGGAGGCGAAGCTGGACGTGCTTGTCCGGGAGCTGCGCCATCCGGAGCGCGGACGCACGCTCGTCTTCGTGCGCACCAAGCGCGGTGCGGATCGCCTCGTCAAGCGCCTGCAGTCACACGGCGTGCAGGCGGCGGCGATGCACGGCGACAAGACGCAGAGCCAGCGCGAGCGAGCGTTGCGTCGCTTCGCCGGAGGCGAGAACGACCTGCTGATCGCCACCGATGTCGCCGCCCGCGGCCTCGACGTCGATGGGATCACCCATGTCATCAACTTCGACGCCCCGGCTGCGCGCGAGGACTACGTCCACCGTGTCGGCAGAACCGGTCGCGCCGGCGCCTCGGGCGTCGGTATCACCCTCGTTGCAGATGAGGAGACCCGAGAGGTCGCCAGGATCGCCGGCGAGCTCGGGCTGCGCGCCGAGCTGGCGCAGCGCCAGAACAAGCGCGTCGACCAGGCCGCGGCCGCGGTGGCCGAGGACGCGCGCGAGGCGGGATTGTCGGCCGAGCGCATCGCCCAGCTCCAGGCCAAGGTGGCGGGCCTGCGGATCGATCCGGCAAAGCCGCT
>DAHVAB010000122.1:2153-7370 GCA_027314825.1 Solirubrobacterales bacterium | reverse complement strand
GCCACCCGCCGCACCTCGCTGAGGTCGGCCGTACTGACCGCCTCGTTCACGTACTTCTCGCACAGCGCCATGACCCGGTGGACCGACAGTCCACTGATACGCGAGGCGCCCGTGAAGGTCGTCTCCCGTGCCAGCAGCAGCACGAACGCCTCGAACAGCAGCGTGAAGTCAGAGCGCTCCCGCGCCCACGGCAGGCTGATCTTGTGCGTCCCATGCTCGGCGCAGATCACCCGCGGCACCCGCGCGTGCAGGTACGCCTCGTGCTGGAAGAAGTTCAGGTGCCTCCACGTCTGCGTCTCGGTGTCGTGCACCTTGCAGCCCTCACGATCGCACTCCGGGCACGAGAACCTCGAGCCCTTCGGGAAGTCGATCCGCAGATCCAGCCGCCGACGCTCCGCGTCGAACTCGACATCCACCACCTCCCACGGCTCCACAAGACCAAGAGCGCGCTGAAACAACTCCACATCGGGCATACCGAGGCTCCATCATCGAGGATCAGAAGCCCAGCAGCAAATCACGCCGACCAGACGAAACCCACACGAAACAGCGAGGAGCCCGAAGTTCTTCGAGCTTCAAGCGATGCGCAAGTCCACCGCCCGGACCCCGCGCGTGATCGCGTGCTTCGAGCAGACCAGCTGCTTCCTCGTGCTGCCGCGGGGCTGCCGCGGGCCGTTGGCGGAGCTGCTCGCCGGGCTCGGCGTCACCTTGGAGCTCACCGATGAGCGCATCGACGGCGAGCCGCTTCAGACGCGTCTCGTCGGCGAGCTGAGTGCCCACCAGGAGGAGGCTGTACCACCGATGCTCGCCCACGAGTCCGGCGTGCTGTGCGCACCGCCTGGCATCGGCAAGACCGTGATCGCGACGCGGCTGATCGCCGAGCGGGCACGCTCGACGCTCGTGCTCGTCCATCGCAAGCCGCTGCTGCTCCAGTGGGTCCAGCGCCTGAGCGAGTTCCTCGATCTCGACGCCGACGCGATCGGGACGATCGGCGGCGGCCGCGACAAGCCGACGGGCAGAGTGGATGTCGCGATGGTCCAGACCCTCGCCCGCCGGAAGGGGCTTGACGAACTGCTGGCCGGCTACGGCCACGTCGTCGTCGACGAGTGCCACCACGTACCGGCCGTGACGACCGAACGTGTCTTGCAAGCCTCGCCTTCGCGGTATGTGACCGGGCTGACAGCGACGCCGAAGCGCCGTGATGGGCACCACCCGATCATCGCGATGCAGTGCGGCCCGGTTCGCCACACGATCGAGCCAAGCGCAAGGCGCTCATCGCAGCCGTTCGCGCTGCGCGTCGTGCGGCGCGAAACCTCCTTTGACCCGCAGACGCTTCCCACCGACGCGAGCATCCAGGAGGTCTTCACCGCGCTCGCTAACGACGAGCAACGCACCGAGATGATCGCAGACGACACGCTACGGCTAGCAGCGCAGGGCCGCTGCCCGATCGTGATCACAGAACGGCGCGAGCACCTCCAGCGCCTCGCCGCGCGCCTTGCCGAGAGCGCCTACACGCTCATTACCCTGCACGGTGAGATGCGGTCGGCCGAACAGCACGCGGCGCATGAGCGGCTCGCCAGGCGTGAGGACGACGGCGGGCGCATCGTGCTCGCGACCGGCCGCTACATCGGCGAGGGCTTTGACGACCCGCATCTCGATGCGCTGCTGCTCGCGATGCCGATCGCGTGGAAGGGCACCGTCGTCCAGTACGCCGGACGGCTGCACCGCGCCCACCCCGGCAAGCGCGAGATCCTCGTCTACGACTACCTCGACGCGGAGCTGCCCGTCCTGCGGCGCATGTTCGCCAAGCGCATGAGCGCCTACCGCTCGCTCGGCTACAAACTCGCTGAAGCCGTCTGAGCCCTCGCGTCAGAGCAACGTGCCTCCGCGGACAGCTCCAATTGGACGCCGCCTCGGCGGATTTCCCCCGGCGTGCGGCGTAGTGTCGTGGACTCATGCGCGAGCAACTGGAAGGCGTTCTGAGCGAGGCAGTCGTCGGACGTCTCGCCTCGCCGCGCTCCTTCGAGCGCGGCGAGGAGTATCTCGAAGAGGGTCGCGTCGGGCCGCTGCGAACCGAGACTGGACGCCTCAGCGCCACCGTCGAGGGGAACGAGAGCTACACCGTCGAGCTGCACGCAAAGGAGGGCCGGCTGCGGTTCTCCTGCTCCTGCCCAGTCGGCCTCGACGGCGCCTTCTGCAAGCACTGCGTCGCGGTCGCGCTGCGGTGGCTCCGCGAGGACGAGCCGCTGGGACCGACGCTCGAGGATGCGCGCGCCCATCTGGAGGGCCTTCCTCCGAGCGCGCTCGCAGAGCTGTTGATCGACCACGCGCACGGCGACGAACGACTCGCGCGCAGGCTGCTGCTGCTGACCGCCCGCTCAGCGCAGCCGGCGAATGGCGACATCGACTCGCTGCGGATGTTGATCGACCAAGCGTTCGCCTTCGGCGAGTTCATCCCCTACCGTGAGGTGTGGGGCTATGTGAGCGGCATCGAAGAGACGCTCGACGTCCTCGACGAGCTGCTCGCCGAAGGACGCGCAAGCGAGGTGATCGAGCTGACCGAGTACGCCCTCGCCGCGGTGGAGCGCTCGCTCGAGCACATCGACGACTCCGACGGCCAGATGAGTGATCTCGCGACTCGTCTGCAGGACCTGCACTTCGAGGCCTGCGATGAGGGCAAGCCGGACCCCGTGCAACTCGCGCAGCGTCTCTTCTCGCGCGAGCTCGACGGGCACTGGGACCTCTTCCACCGCGCGGCGGCGACCTACGAGGAGATCCTCGGCGAGACGGGGCTTGCGCACTACCGCGAGCTCGCCAACGCCCGCTGGGAGCACGTCGGCAAGCTCGACCCAAGCGATGGCTCGCGCGAACGCTACGGCTCGCGCTTTCGCATCACCCAGATCATGGAGACGCTCGCGGAGCTTTCCGGCGATCTCTCCGAGCAGATCGAGGTGCGTCAACGCGACCTCGCGAGCCCCTACAACTTCCTGCGGATCGCGGAGCTCTGCAGCTCTCGCGGTGAGCACGACCTCGCACTGCAGTGGGCGCAGCGAGGCATCTCCGAGTTTCCCGACTCCCCTGACCAGCGCCTGCACAGCTTCCTGATCGCCGAGCACCGACGACGCGGGCAGACCGCCGAGGCGATCGAGCACTCCTCCGCGATGTTCGCCTCCCGCCCGGCGCTCGACACCTACAAGCAGCTCGCGATCGACGCGAAGACGCTCGGAGAATGGAGGCAGCGGCGCAAGGACGCGCTCGCGCTGCTGCGCGGCGGCAAGCTCGGCCAGGACAGGCGCCGCTCCTTCCTGCCGCCTCACGACGCCTCCGAGCTCGTGCGTGTCCTGCTCTGGGAGCGGGACCTAGAGGCTGCCTGGCAGGCCGCGAACGAGAGTGGCTGCACGACCAGCCTGTGGCTGGAGCTCGCCGACGGGCGCAGAGCAGAGCACCCCGAGGACACGCTTGCCGTCTATCGCAGCCACGTCGAGCGGACGATCGCCGGCAGGGACAAGCACTCATATGAAGAGGCCGTGAGGCTGATAGATGAGGCGATCCGCCCGCTGCTCGTCGAGTGCGGCAGACCGCACGACTTCGCCAGCTACCTTGAAGAGGTCAGGGTCGCCCACAAGCCGAAGCGCAACCTGATGAAGCTCATGGACGGACTCCAAGCAAGCAAGGCGGCATGAGCCGCAGCGTATCGCCAGCTTCATGAGACAGAGGCGGTATGAGCCGCGGCGCACCGCTGATCAGAGCCCGCGCAACGCCCGGATGCGGTCCTGCATCTGCGGCAGGCGAATCATCCTGAACTCATCCGGCAGCCGCTCATCCTCGAGCACGGCGTCGAAGACCTCGATGCCGCGATCGAGCGCGAGACGTACGCACCCGTCGGCCTGAGCGAAGCGGAAGACGCGCTCGTTGAGTTTCAGCACGTCGCGCACCGCCGCCTTCCCACGCTCGTCGAGCAGCAGCTCGCTGAAGGCACGGGCACAGAGGATCGACGCGCGCAGCTGGCGCCAGGCAAGGTCGGTCTGCTTGTTCGCGAGAACGCTGTTGTATACGCGACTCTCCATGCAGCGCTCCGGGTGCATCACCCAGACCGGAACCCGCCGGCCATCGTCGAGCCGCACATCGACCTCGATCGCGGTGTCCCTGATGTCATCGGAGCGCATACCGTGGATGCCGTGCATCACGTCGAGCCGCCGCTCATGCCCGTCGCCATCGAGAAACAGCGCGACCCCGGTCAATGGCGTGCGATCCTCCCAGCGCGACAGGTAAACACGCCCGCCAAGCAGTTCGGCCGCCCGCTGAGCATCCCGAGCCACGCCGAGCAGATCGAGATCGCTGCTCACCACTTCTGCCGGCATGACAGCGTGCTCAAGCTGGTCTTGGAGATACACGGTCCAGAGCGCAACCGCCTGCCCGCCGACCAGAATCACGTGCCTCTGGCGGATGACCTTCTCGAGGCGCCCGATGATTCGTTCGGCCTCGGAATGTCGAGCGGCGGCGCAGGATCGCGTGCCGGTTGATCATCCATCGCGGCTGCGGCTGTGCCTCAGCAGTCAGGAGAGTCGACGCGCGGAGTCCAGTTTGATCCGGAGACGATCACGAGGAAACGCGAAAAGCGCATTTTCGCGTTGGAGCTGTTCCGCCGTCTTGCGCCCCGACCGCAGATCCTCCTCATCAGCGCGCCGTGCGCGTTCCTTGGCCTCGACGGATTCCCGCCAGAGCTGCTCAGGATCTACGTATTCCACTTGCACTGCCATCAGACCAGCAGCGTAGCGTCTTCGACGGTCGGGGTCCAGCCAAGCCGGCGACCGCTCGCCGCCTCCCGTGACAACACTTTGACAACAGTCGCTCCTCCAGATGCGTCCGATGCGTCCGCGAAACCCCGCAATATGGACGATCTGAACGCCCTCGAACGCATCGAGATGCCGCGGATACGGTTCAGGTCCGTGTGGAGGCAACTCCGTGGAGGTTCGAGTCCTCTCATCCGCATAGCTGTCATCCACCTTGCTGTCATCCGCATCGCCGCAACCTGGAGGCCGGCGCTCGCACTTCTGGGGTGCTGATACCTTCGATGCGCATGGCGCGCCGCATGCTCATCTGGTTCCTCGCCGTCGCGGTCATCGGCGCCCTGAGCGCCCTTGGCGCCGGCACCGCGCTCGGCAGCCGCGCACAGGCTCGCTCGCGCCTCTCCCACCGCACGCGCAGAGGCGTGAGGCG
>DAHVAB010000122.1:0-2143 GCA_027314825.1 Solirubrobacterales bacterium | reverse complement strand
CGCAGAGCCGGGCCGGCGCGGCAACCAACTGCTAGCTGAGCGCACGGCGAGCCGGCTGCTCGCAGGGGTGCCCCTGCCGGAAGGCGCGCAAGCGGCCGGCTCCGACGAAAGCCTCTTCGGCGACCTGAAAGGGCCTGCTGCGAAGCCCGGGGCCCCGCAGCTCGTCGGCAAGCACCGCTTCTGGCGCGTCGAAGGCGAACCCCGAGCGGTCATCTCCTTCATCGAGGCGCATCCCCCCGCCGGCTCCGCCGTCACGGTGCGTGGAAGCTCGGGCAGGAGCGCCGGGCCGCCCCCGCGCTCGCTGCATGGGCCGGCGCTCGCCAGATGGGTGCGTCAGCACTCGGTCACGACCAGCTGGGATGCGACCTTCTCATTCAAAGCGCAGCGCGAACAGCTCGCGATGGTGTGGCTCTCCGTGACCGTCGCCGCGGCGAAGGGCGGCGGCAGCGAGATCCGGGCCGACGCGCTCGTCGTATGGCGCCTGCCTCGGCCGCCGGCCGAGCACATGCCGCGCAACATCAGAGCGATCACCGTCAAGGTCGATGATCCGCGCATGCACCTGCGCTTCACCCGCGAGGTGGGCAGGCCTGGGAAGGTCAGGGCGATCGTCGCGATGATCGAAGGCCTGCAGCGACCGGAGGGCGGGGCGCGCTCCTGCCCGGCCGAGCACGGCACCGCCCCGGTGATCGACCTGCACTTCCAGGCGCAGACGGGCGGGCCGCCGCCCGTGCGGGTGCAGATCGACGGCAACGGCTGCGGGTCGGTGAGCTTCCGCAGAGGCGACCGGCAGGAGCCCGTCCTCGGCGAAGCCTACGAAGCGATCGAGCGGCTGCACCACATCCTCGACCGGCCCGTGTAGCCGCCGAGCGGCCCGACGCCGCGGCTGCGTTAGGATCGTCGCGTTGCGGGTATCGCAAGTGCGATCTCCGCTGCCTGCGGAGCGATTGACCAGGGGCCCGACGGGCGCGTCAGATTCGCCTGCGAGAGCAGGCCACAGCGCGAGGAGGTTCCATGGAACGGCAGACCAGCATCACGCTCGCGGGCCGCTACCGGCTCGGAGCGGTGATCGGGCGCGGCGGCATGGGCACGGTCCACGACGGGACGGACCTCGTGCTCCGCCGCGCAGTCGCGGTGAAGCTGATCGCGGACGCCTTCGCCACCGATCCTGCGAGCCTCGCCCGCTTCCAGCGCGAGGCCAGGGCGGCGGCCGCGCTCGCGCACCCCTCGCTCGTCACCGTCTACGACGCGGGGGCCGACGGGGCCACCCCGTTCATCGTGATGGAGCGGCTCACAGGCAGGGACCTGGCGCGGACGCTGCGCGAAGCGGGACCGCTCATGCCGGCGCAGGCGGCGTGGATCGCCCAGCAGATCGCCGCCGCGCTCGCCGCGGCACACGGCGCCGGGATGATCCACCGCGACATCAAGCCGGCGAACGTGATGCTGACCGACGAGCACACGGTGAAGGTGCTCGACTTCGGGCTCGCCCGCGCGCGAGAGGCGAGCGCCATCACGATGCCCGCGAGCGCCGCGGGCACAGCCGCCTACATGGCGCCGGAGCTGGCGATGGGCGGCGAGGCGGACGAGCGCTCCGACATCTACTCACTCGGCTGCCTCCTCTACGCCATGCTCTCCGGCTCCCCGCCTTTCACCGGCCACCTCGACGCCGCGATCATGCACCAGCACGTGCACGACCGGCCCAGGCCGCTGCGGGCGGCCGACGAGCGGATCCCCCAGCCGCTCGCGGACCTCGTCACCGACATGCTCGCCAAGTCGCCCGAGGCGCGCCCGCAGAGTGCGTCGCAGGCTGCCGAACGGCTGGGCGAGGTGGCCTCGCGCCCGACCCACCGGCCGCCGCGGGCGCCCGCCACCACGCTCATCGCCAGCACGCTCCCGCGAAGACCCCTCGAGCCGACGGCGCCACTCGCGCCGCGCCCCGGACCCTCGCGGCGCACTCGCGTGATGGCCCTGACGGGGCTGGGCGCAGCGCTCGTGGCCCTGATCGTCGCAATCACCACGATCGGCGCCCCCACCTCCTCCCGCGCGTCGACCGGCCGCCGCGGCGGCCACGGAGCCGCAGCGAGCAACGGCGCATCGTCAGCTCCCCACACCCGCAGCCGCAAGCCGCAGCAGGCGCACGACAGCA
>DAHVAB010000121.1 GCA_027314825.1 Solirubrobacterales bacterium | reverse complement strand
GCTGCTGGTGGCGCCGAACCTGATCCAGGCCGCGGCCAACCGCGCCGTCGACCGCGGCGAGCTGGTCAAGTGGGTGACGATCCACGAGGTCACCCATGCCGTCCAGTTCAGCGGGGCGCCCTGGCTGCGCGGCCATCTCGGCGGGCTGATCGGCGAGCTGCTCGCCAGCATGCAGGTGAGCATGGGCGACGGCCGGCAGAGCGGCCGGCAGAGCGACGGTGAGCGTGGCGGCACGGCCAGGCTGCGCGAGCTGCTCGCCGGCGCCGATCTGGCCTCCATGCGCGGCGAGCTCGGCGAGCTGGTCGCGAGAGCCAGGCGCGGCGAGCTGATGCAGATCACCCTCGGCGAGGATCGCTGGCGGCTGGTCGAGCAGATGCAGTGCGCGATGTCGCTGATCGAGGGCCATGCCGAGCATGTGATGGATGCCGTGGGCGCGGAGATGCTGAGCTCGCTGCCGCGGCTGCGCTCGGCGCTGACGCGCAGGCGGGCGAGCAGGACGCTGCCGTGGCGGGTGCTGGAGCGCCTGCTCGGCCTCGAGCTGAAGATGCGCCAGTACGAGGTCGGCCGGCGCTTCTGCGACACGGTGATCGCCGAGGGCGGGCCCGGGGCGCTCGCGCCGGCATGGCGCTCGCCGGAGGGGCTGCCGAGCACGGCGGAGCTGGAGTCCCCGCTGCTGTGGCTGCAGCGGACCGGCGGCTGAGCGGCGGCCCGGCTCCGGCTGCGAGCGACCGGCGGCTGAGCGGCGAGGCGATGTCGGCCCGCCGGCCGCGAACGCCTGTTCTGATCCGCACAATCTCCGGGGCCGCTCGGCCCGTGTTCACCAGGTCTTCACGGCCGGCGGCGCCCGGGGTGTAACAATCGGCGCCGGTCGAGGTACAAACAGGTGTTCGCGCTACGCTTACCGCAGGACGCGATCGCGGCCACCGCGCCGCGAGCCCCGATGAGACCCGAGTACCAGGAGGCCCACCCACATGGCTGAGACGACATCCGATACAGATACGACCGCGGCGGCCAAGCGCTCCACCGGCGCGCGGCGCAGCACCGGCGGCACCCGGCGCGCCAAGACGGCCGGCTCGCGCAAGAGCGCCGGCGGCAGCACGGCCGCGAAGGCTCGCCGCTCATCCAGGCGCTCAGGTCCGGCCGACCTGATCGCCGGATACGCCGAGCGCGCCGTGCTGATCCCGGTGGGAGCGGCGCTGATCGCCCGCGACCGGCTGATCGACGACGTCGGCGGCGTCATCTCCGACTACTCCTCGCCGGCGAAGGCGCAGGCGCAGCTGCGACGCTTCGAGCGGCGCGGTGAGAGCGCGCGCAGCGGTCTCACGCGCGAGGCGCGCAGGACCAGGAGCGGCCTGGAGCGCGAGGCGCGCAGGACCAGGACCAGGCTTGAGCACACCGGGCGCACGCTGCGCGAGAACGTCCCGCTGCCCAAGCGGATCCAGGACCGGCTCGCCGCCTGAGCGCTCCCGACCCAGCCTGACCACGCCCCGCCCCTCCGCCGAGCCGCGCCCGGCGGGGGTCGGGCGCAGGTTCGCCGGCCGGGGTTTGCCACAATGCAGGAGATGGTCACCGAGTCGGAGATCCGCGACGCCCTGACAGCCGTCATCGACCCCGAGCTTCACCGCTCGATCGTCGAGCTGGACATGGTGCGCGAGGTGAAGATCGGCGGCAACGGGGTCATCGACGTCACCGTCTCATTGACGACCGCCGGCTGCCCGATCAGGGGCCATTTCCAGAAGTCGGTCGCCGAGGCGGTCTCGGCGCTCGACGGGGTCGCCCACGTCAATGTCTACTTCGACGTGCTGGACGACGCCCAGAAGGCGGCGCTGCGCCAGAAGCTGCAGCGCGGCAGCCTCCCGGAAGGCGAGCTCGCCCAGGTCGGGAGCGTTCTCTGCATCGGCTCCGGCAAGGGCGGCGTCGGCAAGTCCACGCTGACCGCGAACCTCGCCGCGGCGCTCGCCGCGCAGGGCAAGCGGGTCGGCGTGCTCGACGCGGACGTGTGGGGCTACTCGATCCCCCGTATGTACGGCCTCGGCGCGCAGCGCCCGCCGGTCTCCGCGGCGCGCAAGATCGTGCCGCTGCAGGCCCAGGGCGTGAAGGTGATGTCGATCGGCTTCTTCGTGGAGGAGGACGCCGCCGTGGTCTGGCGGGGCCCCATGCTGCACAAGGCGCTCACCCAGTTCCTGCAGGACGTCGAATGGGGCCCGCTCGACCACCTGCTGATCGACCTTCCCCCCGGCACCGGCGACGTCTCGATGACCCTCGCCCAACTCCTGCCCCAGTCGCAGTTCGTGATCGTCACCACGCCCCAGCCGACCGCGCAGAAGGTCGCCCGCCGCTCGGCGGAGATGGCGCGCAAGCTGTCGCTCGAGATCGCCGGCGTGATCGAGAACATGTCCGGCTTCACCACCCCCTCCGGCGAGCGCTTCCAGATCTTCGGGGAGGGCGGAGGCCAGTCGCTCGCCGACGAGCTCGACGTGCCGCTGCTGGCCAAGGTTCCGCTGACGATGCCGCTGCGCGAGCATGCCGACAGCGGCGTGCCGCTCGTGATCGAGGATCCGGACGATCCGGCGGCGCAGGCGATCGCGCACGCCGCGCGGGGGCTGATCGCGATGACTCCGGCGACGGCGAGCGCCCCGTCGCTGCCGATGCTGAACGTGACAGAGCACGCGCCGGCGCCCGCCGCGGTGGCGGCCAAACCGGCGGGGATGTCCCTGCCGATGGCCTGAGCGGCCCGCATGGACACACAGACCGACACCGAGGCCGGCGATGCCGCCGCGCCCTCCCTCGACGGTGACGCCGAGCGCCTCGCGAAGATGCGGCGCCTGCGCGAGGACGGCCGCGAGCCGTTCGCGCACCTCCCGCTGACCGGGCGGCGCGCCGAGGCGGCCGCGGTCCTGGCCGCCCACGATCCGGCGGCGCTTTCCCCCGGCGAGCACCCGGAGCATCCATACGCCCTGGCCGGCCGGATCGTCGGCGAGCGCAGCCACGGCCGCAAGGCCTTTCTCGACCTGCGCGACAACTCGGGGGAGATCCAGCTCTACGCCGCCGCGGACACGCTCGGCGACGAGGCCTACGAGCGGCTGCTCGACTACGACATCGGCGACATCGTCGCGGTCTCCGGCTGCCTGTACGTCACCCAGCGCGGCCAGGTGGCCGTGAGCGTGCACGAGAGCACGCTTCTGACAAAGGCGCTGCAGGCGCCTCCCGACCGCCACCACGGCGTCACGGACGCCGGCACCCGCCACCGCCACCGCGAGCTCGACCTGCTCGGAAACCAGGAGGCCCGGGAGCTCTTCCGAGTGCGCTCTCAGACGATCGAGGCGCTGCGGGCCTTCATGGCCTCTCGAGGGTTCATCGAGGTGGAAACGCCCGTGCTGCAGTCGCTGGCCGGCGGCGCCTCAGCCCGGCCGTTCGCCACCCACCACAACGCGCTTGACATCGAGGTCTCGCTGCGGATCTCCGTCGAGCTCTACCTCAACCGCTGCCTGATCGGCGGGATGGAGAACGTCTACGACCTCGGCAAGTGCTTCCGCAACGAGGGCATCTCCTACCGCCACAGCCCGGAGTTCACGATGCTGGAGTGGCTGCAGGCCTACGCCGACCACACCGACGTCGCCCGCTTCACCGAAGAGATGGTCGCGCAGGTCGCCCGCGAGGTGCTCGGCACCACGAAGGTGCAGCGCGACGGGCGCACGCTCGATCTGGCCGTCTGGCGGCGCACCACGATGCACGAGGAGATCCTGCGCGTCACCGGCGCGGAGATCATGGACAGCGACGCCGCGGCGCTGATCGCGGTGCTCTCGGAGCACGGAGAGTGGATCGACCCGCAGGCCTCCTGGGCGCAGGCCGTGCACGTCATCTACTCGAAGATCGTCGAGCAGACCCTGATCGACCCCACGATCGTCTTCGACTTCCCGGTGGAGCCGTTCCCGATCACCAAGCGCCACGCCACCGAGCCGCGGCTGGCCGAGCACTTCGACGCCGTGATCGGCGGGGTGGAGCTCGTCAGCGGCGACAGCGAGGTGACCGACCCGGTGGAGCAGCGCGAGCGCTTCCTCGCCCAGCGGCGCGGCCGGGGCGAGCAGGCTGAGGAGGCCCACCCCTTCGACGAGGACTACGTGCGCTCGCTGGAGTACGGGCTGGCGCCCTCGGCCTCCGGCGGCATGGGGGTCGACCGGCTGGTGATGATCCTGACCGGCAGGGAGACCCTGCGCGAGGTGATCCCATTTCCGATCATGCGAGAGCTGTGAGCGAGACGATCGCAGAGCAGCCGGCGGCGCCGGCGGCCGCGCCCGGCGCGCGCGAAGAGGAGCGCGCGGCGATGCACTTCGCCCCCGCGCCGTCCGTCTCCGGTCCCGTGCCGGGGCCGCGCTCCGCCGCGATGCTGGCCGAGCAGGCCGAGCTTGAGAGCGGTGCGCGCTCCTACCCCCGCAGCGTGCCGATCGCGATCGCCGAAGGGCGCGGCGCGACGATGCGCGACGTCGACGGCAACACATACCTCGACTTCTTCGGCGGCGCGGGCGTGCTGAACGTCGGGCACTCCAACGACGCGGCCCTCGCGGCGGCAGCCGATCAACAACGCCGGCTCGTGCACGCGCTCGACTTCCCCACCGAGGCCAAGCTCGCGCTGATGCGTCGCCTCCGAGCCATCATGCCGGGCGACCTGCGCGACCGCGCCCGCTTTCACTTCGGCGGGCCGACCGGCTCCGACGCCGTGGAGGCCGCGCTGAAGCTGGCGCGCGCACACACCGGCCGCGAGACGGTCATCGCCTTCCAGGGCTCCTACCACGGGATGACATCCGGCGCGCTCTCCGTGACCAGCGACACCTCCTGCGGCGGGCCGCTCAGCGCGCCCGTGCACTTCATGCCCTACCCCTATGCGTACCGCAGCCCGGTGGGGCCCGGCACGCCCGAGCAGTGCGCCGCCGCCTGCGCGCACCTGCTAGCCAGCAGCCTCTCAGACCCCCACAGCGGCATCCCCCTGCCGGCCGCAGTGATAGTGGAGCCGATCCAGGGCGAGGGCGGCACGATCGTCCCTCCCGACGGCTTCCTGGCCGAGCTGCGCCGGATCACCCGCGAGCATGGCGTCCTGCTGATCGTCGATGAGATCCAGACAGGCTTCGCCCGCACCGGCACCATGTTCGCCTGCGAACGCGACGGCATCACCCCCGACATCCTCCTGCTCTCCAAGGCGATCGGCGGGATCGGCTACCCCCTCTCCTGCATCGCCTACGACCCGGCTCTCGATGCCGCCTGGCGGCCCGGCGGCCACATAGGGACTTTTAGGGGTCATCAGGTCGCGATGGCGGCCGGCTCCGCGGCGATCGACTTCATGCGGGAGACCGACCTGGCCGCCCACTCCGCCCGCCTCGGCGAGCTGGCGCTGGAGCTGCTCGGAGATGCCGCCCCCTCCCTGTCCTCGATCGGGGAGGTCCGCGGCCGTGGCCTGATGATCGGCATCGAGCTCGTCCGCGACCGCGAGACCCGGCAGCCGTGGCCTGAGCTCGCCGCCGCCCTGCGCAGAGCCTGCTGCGAGCGGGGCCTCATCATCGAGGTCGGCGGCCACTTCTCCAACGTCGCCCGCTTCCTGCCGCCGCTCGTCATAACCGAGCCGCTGCTGCGAACGGGGATCGAGATCTTCGCCGAGACGCTTAGCGAGCTGTCCGCTCCGCGGTAGAATCCGAGCATGAGCGTCAAGGAGCGTTTGCATGAGCTCATCGATGAGCTTCCCGATACCCCCGAGGCGTGGCGACGGCTTGAGGCCATCGAACGGGAGCTGACCGAGGACCGGCCGCAACAGCGCACCGTCGAGGACTGGCTGCGCGCCTGGGGCGAGCCGGAGACGGCCCCGATACCTGAGGATTGGGGCTGGGGCCGCCTGCCCTCCGGGAAGCCGGCGCCCAACTGGGTCGCCGTGCTCGACGACACCCGCCGCAACCGGTGACGCTCGTCATCGACGCAAGCGTGGCCCTCGAGGCCTGCGGCGCCGCGGACGGCTTCACGACTCTCGCCGACGACCTCGCCGCGCCGCCGTTGATGTGGTCAGAGGCCCGATCGATGCTGCACCTGGAGAGCTGGACACGCCGCATCGGCGCCGAGGACGCCGCCGCCATGCACGATCGACTGGAAAACTCTCCCGTCCGACGGGAAGACCCGCCCGCGCTGGGCCGCGAGGCGTGGCAGCTCGCCGACGAGTTCGGCTGGGCGCGAACCTACGACGCCGAGTATGTGGCGCTGGCGAAGATCTTGAAATGTCGCCTGCTCACGATCGACATGCGCCTGCGACGCGGCGCCGAGCGCCTCGGATTCGTGATCACGCCCACGGAGCTGCGCGCGGCGTAGCCTGCAACCGCCCCGGGCTGATGCGAACGGCCCCGGCGCGGCGCGTGGCCGCTGGCCGGGGCCGTCCGCGTCAGCTCACTTCTTCTTGTGGCGCCTGCTGTTGTGGTGGCGCTTGTTGTGGTGGTGGCGCTTGTTGTGGTGCTTGCCGTGCTTGGCGTGGTGATTGGCGCTGTGCGCCTTGCCGCAGCCGCGCACCGCGACTCTGGTGCGCTGGTGGATCACAGCGCCGTTCTGGCCGGTGATCGTGGTCGGCATGATGAGGGCCAGACGCTTGCGGCGGTGGACCTTCCTGGTCACGTGGACCCATCTGCCGTGCCGGCGCACGCGCAGGCGCGTCCTCTTGACGACCTGGCGGTAGCACATGTTCCCGGTGTTCCCGCCGAGAGCCGGTTTGCTTCCCTGCGGCAGGATCACTTCGATCGATGAGACCGGCACGTCCGGGATCGCGTTGAAGCTGCTGGACGTGACGTCGTGTTCGATGTTGGTGATCCCTTCCTGGATGATCGTCACCCCTTCGCCCTGCAGCACGAAGGCCAGGTCCGGGAACTTCAGCCCGCCATGACCGACGAAGATCGCCGGCCCTTCGAGCGGTTTGGAGAGCACGGGAGTGTGCACCACCACATGCCCGACCGTCGCCCCCGCCGGACAACCGGCAGGGTTGGCCTTGAACTGAGCTTCCAGGCACGCACCTTTCAGCGTGTTCAGCTGCGCCGGCAGCTTCGCCGGCAGCGAGACGTCCACCTTCGCCAGGTTCGCTTCACCCGGCCCCGCCGCGATCGCCACCTTCAGGTAGGAGCCGGTGCGGCGGGTGTGGTGGGCGTGGGTTTCGGCCGTGAGGGTGGGGTGGAAGGGCAGGGCCGCGCAGTTGTGAGCCTGGAACGGTGTGCTTACGTTCGCGCTCGCTCCTGCCCAGCTTCCGATGGTGCCTGCGATGCTCGTCGCGTTGCAGCTGGTCGGGTTGAACATGAACCCGGCCTTGTTGATGTCGACGATCACCCTGTCCACGCCGAGCGGGATGCCGTCCAGCATCTCGGGCATGGGGTTGGTGGTGATCGTCAGCGCCGCGGTGCTGGGGTTGACGCTGATCGACCCGCGCACCACGACGT
>DAHVAB010000120.1 GCA_027314825.1 Solirubrobacterales bacterium | reverse complement strand
GGCGAGGTCGTGCCCTTCGACCTCATCCCCTTCTTCCGCAGCGAGTGGAACGTCTCCGGATCGTTCGTCTACTCGCGCGAGGAGGTGGAGAGGGTGCTCGACTTCGCGCGGCGCGGGCTGATCAAGCCGCTGGTCGCGGAGACCTATCCGCTGCGGGAGACTCGGACCGCATTCGAACGGATGGAGAGCAGGAAGTTCTTCGGCAAGCTGGTGGTGCTCCCGTGAGAGCCGACCGCCTGAAGGCAACCTCTGCCCAGCACCACGACCCCGACCGCAGGAGAAAGCCATGAAACGCCTTGGCGTGGACGTCGGCGGGACGTTCACCGATCTGATCTACGTCGACGATGAGGCCGGCAAGGTCCTCATCCACAAGCTGCCGAGCACTCCGGACGACCCCTCGCGGGGAACGATCGAGGGCATCAAGCAGCTGGCCGAGCAGGCCGGCACGACCCCGTCGGAGCTCGACCAGGTCTTCCACGGCACGACGATCGCGACGAACATCGTGATCGAGCACAACGGCGCGAAGGTGGGAATGCTGACCACGGAGGGCTACCGCGACATCCTCCACATCGCCCGGCACAAGAAGCCTCTCAACTTCTCCAACTACCAGGATCTGCCCTGGCAGCGCTACCCGCTGGTGCGCCGCCGCTACCGGCTCCCGGTGCCCGAGCGGGTCACCGGCGAGGGCGAGGTGATCGTGCCGCTGGACGAGGAGAGGGCGCGCGAGCAGATCCGCAAGCTCAAGGAGGCGGGCGTCGAAGCGGTCGCCGTCTGCTTCCTGTTCTCGTTCATAAACGACGCGCATGAGAAGCGCGTCGCGGAGATCCTCCGCGAAGAGTTCCCCGAGGCGTTCCTGTCGGTCTCCAGCGAGGTGCTGCCGCAGTACCGCGAGTACGAGCGCTTCTCCACGGTCGCGCTGAACGCCTTCGTCGGGCCGAAGGTCGCCACATATGTGCGGCGCCTGGAGGACGAGCTGCGGGCGCTGAACGTCCGCACCGGCGTTCACCTGATGACCTCGGCCAGCGGCGTGGCCACGGCCCAGGGCGCGATCGACCGTCCCGTCAACCTGCTGATGTCGGGTCCGGTCGCCGGTGTGGTCGGCGGCATCTGGGTGGGTGCTCAGGCCGGCTATGACTCGGTGATCACGCTGGATGTCGGCGGCACATCGGCCGACATCGGGCTGGCCCAGAACGGCACGCTGCGGATGAAGCACCTGCTCGACACGCACGTCGGCCCCTACAACGCGATGATCCCGATGGTCGACGTCGACACGATCGGCGCCGGCGGCGGCTCGATCGCCTACGTGGACGGCGGCGGGATCTTCCGCTCCGGTCCGCGCTCGGCCGGCGCCCAGCCGGGGCCGGCGGCCTATGACCGCGGCGGCACCGAGCCGACCGCGACCGACGCGATGGTCAACCTCGGCTGGCTGCTGCCCGAGGACTTCCTGGGCGGCGCGATGAGCCTGCGGGCCGACCTGGCGCGCAAGGCGTTCGAAGGCGTTGCGGGGCAGCTCGGGATGAGCGTGGAGGAGGCGTCGATGGGCGCGATCCAGATCGCGTCCTCCTCGATGGTGCAGTCGATCGAGGAGGCCTCGGTGCGCAAGGGCTATGACCCGCGCGACTTCGCGCTGGTCGCAGAGGGCGGCGCCGGCCCCCTGTTCGCGGCCGCGATCGCCGCCGAGGTGGGCACGCCGACCGTGATCGTTCCTCCCTATCCGGGGGTGACCGCGGCGATGGGCCTGCTGGCGACCGACGCGGTCTACGAGTATGTGGCCACCACCTATCAGCGCGTCTCGGAGCTGAACGCGCAGGCCCTGCAGAGCCGCTTCGAGGAGCTCGAAGCGCAGGCGCTCGCGCAGCTGCAGGATGACGGGGTGCCGAGCGATCGCTGTGTGATCCAGCGCGTCGCCGACTGCCGCTACCTCGGCCAGGGCTACGAGCTGCGGGTCGACTGCCCGTCCGGCGCGATCGACGAGGCGTGGGTCGCCAAGGTGAGCGCCGACTTCCACGACGCGCACGAGCGGGAGTACTCCCGGCGCTTCGAGGAGAGCGACATCGAGATCCCGAACATCCGCGTGCGGGGGATCGGGATGATGCCGCCGTTGCAGACCCCGGCGATCGAGCAGGGGGATGTCTCGCCCGAGCAGGGGCTGCGCCACGAGCGCGAGGCGTTCTTCCGGATCGACGGCGAGCTGCGGCAGGTGCCGACCAGGTACTACGCCCGTGAGGCGTTGAAGGCCGGCAACCGGGTGCAGGGGCCGGCCGTCATCAACCAGTTCGACTCGACGACCGTCGTGCCACCCGGCTTCACCGCCGAGATCGACCGTTTCGGGAACATCGTGATCACCATCGACGCCCTCGCCGCATCGCAGGTCGTGGGAGCGGCCGAGCAGGCCGCCGGCGCCTAAACAACGAGAAGGGAAGAGAACGTGTCTGTCGTTGACTACCAACTCGGGCGCACGCCCGGACCGCCGACCCGCGAGCGCGTGGAGGTCGACCCGATCACGCTGCGTGTGCTGGGAGGCGGCTTCCACGCGATCGCCAAGGAGATGGCGGGCGTGCTGTTCAGGATGTCCTACTCCTCGATCATCCGCGAGTCGGAGGATCTCGGCGCGGGGATCTTCGACGCGCAGGGCCGCGAGCTCTGCGAGTCGGACTCCACGCCGATGCACATCGGCTCGCTGCCGTGGTACATCCGCGGCTTCCTCGACCGCCTTGAGGGCGAGATCGAGGAAGGAGATGTGATCTTCCACAACCACCCCTATCTCGGGGCCTCCCACACCCCCGACATCGCGATCGCGGTGCCGATCTTCTGGGAGGGCGAGCTGCTCGGGTTCGCGGCGGTCACCGCCCATGTGCTCGATGTGGGCGGCTCCTTCCCGGGGATCAACGCCGACGCGTTCGATGTCTACGCGGAGTCGAAGATCTATAACGCGATGCGCTGGTACAGGGCCGGCGAGCTCAACGAGGATCTCGACAAGATGATCTTCGACAACGTCCGTACAGAGACGATGAACCGCGGCGACTGCAACGCGATGATGGCTGCCTGCCAGCTCGGACGCGACAGGTTCCTGCGGCTGATCAAGCGCTACGGCGTGGAGACGGTGATGAGCTCCGCCTACGATTGGATGGACTACTCGGAGAACATGCTCCGCCGCGAGATCGCGAAGATCCCGGACGGGGAGTACACGGCTCCGACCGCATGGCTCGACGACGACGCGCGCACCCGCGGGCGCCGGCTGCGCGTGGAGACGAAGGTGGTGGTGGAGGGCGACTCGATCACGATCGACGTCTCCGGCTCGGAGGCCGAGGTGCCGACCGGCTTCAACGTGCCGTTTGAGGGCTCGCTGCTGGTGGGCGCCTACTACGCGGTGCGCACGCTGCTGCTCGACGAGGTCACCTTCCCCGAGCACGTGCCCCAGAACGACGGGGTGTTCCGGCCGGTGAAGGTGATCGCGCCGAAGGGCACGATCTTCAACCCCAACTTCCCGCGCGCCTGCTTCTCGCGGTTCTGCCAGGTGCAGCGCGTCGTGGACAACACGATCATCGCGCTGGCCGACCAGCTGCCCCAGCAGGTGACGGCGAGCAACTCCGCGGCGATCCACTTCTGCTCCTACTCCGGGTTCGTTCCGGATACCGGGGAGTACTGGCTCTATCTGGAGGTCAACGAGGGCTCCTACGGCGGACGCTACGGCAAGGACGGGATGGACTGCGTGGACAACCTGATGGCCAATACGCGCAACAACCCGATCGAGGAGCTCGACCTGCGCTTCCCGATGCGCTGCGACCAGTACGAGCTGCGCCCGGAGCCGGCGGCGCCCGGCAAGTGGCGGGGCGGGGTGGGCGTCATCCGCCGCAACCGCTTCATGGTCGATGGCACCTACTCCTGCGAGGGTGATCGACAGTGGGACCCGCCGCAGGGCATCTTCGGCGGCTGGACCGGGCTGCCCGCCTCTGTTCACAAGAACCCAGGTACTCCCAGCGAGGAGTACCTGGAGGCGAAGGTCACCGGTATCCCGTTCAAGGCCGGGGAGTACGTGGAGTTCCGGGAGCCGAACGCCGGCGGGTATGGCGACCCGCTGGAGCGCGAGCCCCGGATGGTGCGCGAGGACGTGCTCGACGACTTCACCACGATCGAGCTCGCCCGCGACGCCTACGGGGTGATATTCGTGGACGAGCGCGATCTGGAGATCGACGAGGAGGCGACGCGCAAGCGGCGCGAGGAGCTGCGAGCCTCGCGCGATGGCGCCTCGCTGTCGCTGAACGACCGCTTCCGCAGGGAGAAGGGACAGCTTCTGCCGTCCTCCTCGCCCGCCTCGGTGGCGGCCAACAAGGCGTTCGGCCTGACCTGATTCGATGGAGGCGCAGGCGCTCACCTCGTTGGGGGCGCGGGCGGCGGCCAAGGCGATCGCGGCAAGGGAGATATCGCCGCGAGAGCTGACGGCCGCCCACCTGGAGCGGATCGAGCGGGAGGATCCGCAGCTGAACGCGTTCCGGACGGTGATGGCCGATGAGGCCACAGCGGCGGCCGCGGAGGCCGAGCGGGCAGTGGCGGCCAGCGGCGGCGAGCCGCTCGGGCCGCTGCACGGCGTGCCGATCGCGATCAAGGACAACATCGAAGTGCGCGGGGTGAGGATGACCGCGGGCACGGCGGTCATGGGCGAGCATGTGGCGGCGCGGGATGCGTTCGTGGTCGAGAAGCTGCGTGCCGCCGGAGCGGTGATCCTCGGCAAGCTGCACATGTCCGAATGGGCGATCGGCGGCACGACCCAGAACCTCCATTTCGGAGACGCACACAATCCGTGGGATCTGGATCGCAGCGCCGGCGGCTCCAGCGGCGGCTCGGGTGCTGCCGTCGCCGCCGACCTGGCGCCGGTCACGCTCGGCAGCGACACCGGCGGCTCGGTGCGGCTGCCCGCCTCGCTGTGCGGGGTCACGGGGCTGCGCCCGACCTCCGGCCGGGTCTCCAATGGCGGCTCGATCCCCGTCTCCTGGACGCTCGACACGATCGGCCCGCTGGCCCGTCGGGCCGAGGACGTGGCGCGCACGCTCGCGGTCATCGCCGGGTTCGACGCGGCCGACCCGGTCTGCGCCGACCGCGCGGTCGATCGCTACGAGCAGGCGCTCGTGCGCGGCGCCGAGGGGTTGCGGATCGGCATGCTCGTCGGGGAGGCGCGCTCCGCGCTCAGCGGCGAGGTCGCCCCGCTGCTCGACGCGGCGGCAGCCGCGTTCGCCGACCTCGGCGCTGAGCTGCACCCGGTGGAGCTCGGCGGTCTCGCCGGCGTGGCGGAGTGGACGGCCGATGTGCTTTTGGCCGAGGCGGCCGCCTACCACGAGGAGCGACTGCCGGGCAACGCGGGCCGCTTCGCGCCGGACGTGCTCGCCCGGCTGCAGCGGGGAGCGGCCGTGAGCGGGCCGCACTATGCCCGGGGCCGCCAGGAGCAGCGGCGCTTCACGCGAGAGCTCCTCGGCCTGCTGGACGGGCTGGACCTGCTGCTCGCGCCCGCCACGCCGGTGCCGGCGCCGATCCTCGCCGAGAGCGATCCGCTGAAGACGACCGGGATCCTCTCCCGCTACATCTCCATCTTCGGCTTCGCCCGCGTGCCGGCGCTCGTGGTGCCGATCGGGTTCACCGCATCGGAGGGGCTGCCGGTGGCGATGCAGCTGGTGGGACGGCACTTCGACGAGGCGATGCTCCTGCGGGCCGCCCACGCCTATCAGCAGGCGACCGACTGGCACCTGCGCCGCGCGGGCGATCGCGCCGGGCCGGCCGGCTGAGGCTGGGGTGCCGGCCTGCCGCTACCGGAGCGTGCCGCCGGCTGAGGCTGGGGTGCCGGCCCGCCGTTATCCGAGCGTGCCGCCGGCTGAGGCCGGGGTGCCGGCCCGCCGCTATCCGAGCGTGCCGCCGGCTGAGGCCGGGGTACCGGCCCGCCGTTATCCGAGCGTGCCGCAGGCTGAGGCCGGGGTGCCGGACCACTGCTATCCGAGCGTGCCGCCAGCGTGCAGCTCCTCGATCCGGGCCTCGTCGTAGCCGCAGAGATCGCGGAGGATCTCATCGGTGTGCTCGCCTCGGAAGGGAGCGCGCGTGAGCGGCCACGGCTCCGAATCGGTGTTGACGCGCAGCGGCGAGGCCAGCTGGCGCACGGTGCCCAGACGCGGGTGCTCGATCTCGACGATGTCCTCGCGGGCCACGAGCTGGCGGTCATTCAGGGCGTCGGGCACCTCGTAGACGGGGCCGCACGGCACGCTGGCCTCCGCGAAGGTGGCCAGCCACTCCTCGCTGCTGCGGCTGGCGAGAGCCTCCCGGAGGATGGGCAGCAGCTGCTCGCGGTTGCGGTCGCGTCCACCGAAGTCGCAGAAGCGATCGTCGTCGAGCAGCTCCGGGTGCCCGATCGTGACCGCAAATCGCTCCCAGAACTTCTGCTTGGCGCAGGCGACGGTGATGTAGCCGTCGGCGGTCGCGAATGCCTGGAATGGGACGATCGAGGGGTGGGCCGACTCCGGCATCCGCCGCGGGACGAAACCGGCCGTCGCGGTCCAGGTGCCGACGTACATGAGCTGGTGCAGCGCGGTCTCATACAGCGAGATGTCGCAGTCGCAGCCGACGCCGTCGCGCCGCGCGCGCCAGAGGCCGGCCAGCAGCGCGATCGCGGAGACGTAGCCGCCTGAGAGGTCGACGAGCGAGAGCCCGCTCTTGGTCGGCGGGCCGCCGGGGTCGCCGGTGAGGCTCATCCAGCCGGCCATGCCCTGCATGATGTAGTCGTAGCCGGCTTCGCCGGCGCGCGGGCCGGTCATCCCGAAGCCCGAGAGCGAGCAGCAGACGATCCGCGGGTTGACATTCGCGAGGTCCTCGTATGTGATCCGCAGCCGCTTGGGCTGATCGCCGCGCAGGTTCGAGTAGACGGCGTCGGCGCCGCGGACCAGATCCTCCAGCACCTCCCGCCCGCCGGGCGTGCGCAGGTCGAGCGAGATGCTCTTCTTGTTGCGGTTGAAGGTCTCGAAGAAGAGCGAGTCCTCGCCCTCGGCGTAGGGCGGCACGTAGCGGCCCACGTCGCCGCCGACCGAGGGGTCCTCGATCTTGATCACCTCGGCGCCGAGGTCTGCGAGCTGCAGGGTGCCCCATGGCCCGGCGCCGTACTGCTCGATCGCGATCACGCGGATATCGCTCAGAGGCAGTGCCATTGGTCCCTGCATCCTCTCGGTTGTCGTGCTGCATGCCTGATGTCGGACATACGCCGTTTCCATTATTGCAGGCGATGGGGTCTGTGTCGCCGCGATCGCCGGGCTCGCCCGGCCCGCGGCGGCGCGGGGCTACTGCCGGTGCCGGCCCTCCCTGATCGAGAGCAGCGGCAGAAGCGACGCGGCGAGCGTCAGCGCGAGCACCGCCCAGGAGGCGCGGAAGCTGCCGGCGGCGTCGGCGATCGCACCGAACAGCGGCGGCCAGATCACGATTCCCGTGTTGGTGAA
>DAHVAB010000011.1 GCA_027314825.1 Solirubrobacterales bacterium | reverse complement strand
GGAGGGCTGTCCGAGGCTCACCTCGTCGATCTGGTGCGTCATCTGCCGCAGCGGCCGCAGGATGAGCCAATAGACGGTGACGTTGACCGCCGCAAGCAGCGCCAGCAGGGCGCCCGCGATCCCGGCCGGGCCGGGCGAGCAGACGTGGATCGCATCGAAGGAGCCCTCTGTGAGGGATTGCACGGCGGCGGGCAGGCTCGGCACGCCGATCTGGAGGCCCGGGTAGAAAGGGACCTCGATGTCGGCGACCGCCGCCAGCCGCCGGTCGACGTCCGGGTCGGTGCCGATCACCTCGATCTCGAAGCCCGGCACCCCCCGCTCGCGGATCTCCTGCAGCGTGCGGGTGACCCCGTGGGTGCTGCCGATCCCGTCGGCGAGTATCGCGATCCGCGGCGGCTCGCCATCGCCGCGTCCCGCGTCCAGCTTCGAGCGCTCGCGCGCGAGGAAGGCCGCCGCCGGCGCGTAGGGAATCGCCGCGATGCAGGCTTCGAAGAGTCCGGCCGCGGCGGCGCCGATCGCCTCGCCGTCGGAGGTGGCGGCCACCGCGTTCTGCGCCGCCGCGCGCAGCTTGCGCTCGTGCGCCCTGCAGGCGCGCCGGTGCAGGGCGGCGTGGCTGAAGTCCTCAGACTGCATGAGCGCGATCAGGCCATCCCCGTCGAGCTCGGCCAGTCCGACCGCGCCGAGCCAGGCGCGCAGCAGCCGCCTGGCGTCGGCCGGTCCGATCTCGCCGCCGATGGAGCCTTCGCGCAGCTCGCCCTCGGCGAGCACCCGCCGCGCCATCCTCATCACCGCGAGCGGATCGGGCGGCGCCGGCTCTGACGGCGGCCCCGAGGCGCCGAGCGTCCGCCCGGCGAGCGCGATCGCCGTGTGCGCCCACTTGGCCGCGCTGCCATGCGCGCCGCCCGCGCTCACCCGCCCTGCGCGGATGTGCTCCAGCAGCTGCCGCGTGCTCTGCGCAGGCGGCAGCGCCGTCCAGGTCCGCCCGATGTCGACCCCGGCATGGTCGTCGCTGCCGCCGATCCCGGCGCCCTCGCGGGTCGCGATGTGGGTGGCGGCCGGCGTGTTGAGCTCCCGTGCGCGCGCTCCGTTGCGGACCTCCCATACGGCGAAGATCTCGGCCAGCCGGCGGCGGTGGCGCGCCGTGAGCGGTGCGGCGACCGAGTAGTAGGGGTGTGCGAGCGCGCACGCGATCCCGTTCGCGGTCAGATAAGCGGCGCACTCCTCGACGTCGTCGCGATGGGCCTGCAGCCACTCGTGGTCATACGGGGCGATGCCGTAGCAGAGCACGTGAACGGCTTGCGGCTCGCCGCGGAAGTGTGCGGTCAGCTCCTCGGATATGAAGGCGTCCGAGCGATCGGCGATCTGCAGTGCGCCGTCGATCGTGTCGTGGTCGGTGATGGTCACGAAGTCCATCCCCCGTCGCTTGGCCAGCTCGTAGACCGCCTCCGGGGGAGTGGCGCACTCCGGCAGCCCGGCGGCGCGCTGGACGCCGAGCCTGGAGGTTGCCGATGCGCTTGAGTGGCAGTGCAGGTCCACTCGCACCGATCGGCCTTCGCTCGGCCCTCCGCCCCCGGCTGCGCTTCTCAGGTCATTCATCTGCCGTCTCCTTCAGCGAGCATCCTCGGCTGTCTCGATCGTCGCTCCGTCGTGGCCAGCTTCTCGGAAGATGCGAGATTGCCTGTGACGATGAAAAGTCCACGGTGTGAAGAAGTCGTGAAGAAATGGACGCGACGTTGCGGATGCTGCGTGCGCTGCCGCCGCGCACCGTATGCTTACGCGCTGTGCACGGGCCGATCTCCTACTTCCAGGCCGTCATACTTGGCATCATCCAGGGCGTCGCCGAGCCGTTCCCGATCTCCAGCCTTGGGCACAGCGTGGTGCTGCCGCACCTGTTCGGGTGGAATATCCACCAGAACGAGAAATACTTCCTGACGTTCCTGGTCGGCACCCATATCGCGACCGCGCTCGTGCTGCTCTTCCTGTTCGGGAGGGAGTGGGTGAAGATCGTGAAGGGGATCGTGCGCTCGATCGTGCGGCGTGAGCTCGCGAGCGATGACATCGACGCGCGGCTCGGCTGGGTGATCGTGGTGGGCACGATCCCGGCCGGGATCATCGGGCTGGCGCTGGAGAAACCGCTGCGCACGCTGTTCGCCTCCGCCTCGTTCGCGGCCGCGTTCCTGATCGTGAACGGGCTCGCGCTGCTGTTCTTCGAGCGGCTGCGCAAGCGGCCCCCGCGCCCGGGCGACTATCGGGGGGACTCCGACGCCCGGATCGCCGCGGTCGGGTGGCGGCAGGCGATCGCGATCGGAACCGCTCAGGCGGCGGCGCTGCTGCCGGGCATATCTCGAGAGGGATTCGCGATGGGCGGCGGCCTGCTGGTCGGACTCTCGAATGAGGATGCGGCCAGATACAGCTTTCTGCTGGCGACGCCGATCATCTTCGCCGCGGGCTTCCTGAAGCTGCCGGAATTGCTCGGCCCGACCGGCAACGGCGTTCGCGGCCAGGCGCTCGTGGCGGCGCTCTGCGCGGGTGTCACGACGTTCTTCGCGGTGAAGTTCCTGCTGCGCTTCTTCAAGACAAACAGGCTGACCGTGTTCGGCGTGTACTGCGTGCTCTTCGGCCTGGCCTGCACGCTCACCTTCGCGCTCGGCGGCTGAGCGGCCGCGGCAATCGGGCTCGGCCTACGGCTCGGCCTACGGCTCGGCCTACGGCTCGGCCTACGGCTCGGCCTACGGTTCGGCCTACGGCTGGCGGTTGTAGACGCTGCTGCCGAGTTCGAGCAGCCCGGGCGCGCCGGCGTAGCCGAGGGGGTGGCGCAGCTCGAAGATGCTCTCGATGCTGAGCAGCAGCGAGAAGTGGTCGTAGTTGCCGACCACTTCGACGCTGCCGGGCTTGACGTACTTGGAGATCAGCAGCAGTCCGACCCTGCCGCCGCCGGGCCTGCCGCCGCCGGGCCTGCCGGCGCCGGCGCCCGCGGAGGCGGTTGTGCTCGTGGTGGGGCCGGTCGTTCCGGAGGCCGGCGTGGGCGCTTCCGCGGCGAGGTTCGGATAGGGGACCGTGATGCAGCAGCCGCTGGAGTCGGCATGAGGGCCGGACTGCGGCGCCTGATCGAAGGTGATCGCGATCAGGCCGCCTTCGCGGTAGGCAAGAGATGCCCCGATCTCGCTCACCGTCTTGCGCAGGAGGGGTTCGGCGGCCGTCATCCCGGCGGGCCTCCCCGGCGCACACGGTTCCGGGGAGCCGTCGTCGCAGGGATCGGGGGCGATGTATGAGAGCGACGGCGTGTGTGAGGCGCTCTTCAGGTCGCCCGCGAGCGCTCCCAGGGAGACCAGGTGCTTGGCGCAGGAGGGGGAGCTGGTGATCGAGCGGAAGTAGGCGAACGGGTCTCGCCAGGTCACGTACGGCGATGCGGGGGTGGGCGCGGCGTGCGGGTCGGCGGCGCCGAGGGAGGGGAGGGCGCACGCGCCCGACGGCCCGACGCCCTGCACGTAGGCCTTCCAGGTCTTGCCCGCCGCGGTCAGCTGATCGCCGATGGTCAGTGCCCGCTTCGGGTACACGCAGCCGTTGCCGAGCACCTGGCCTTCCGGCCCGATCTTGCCGGGAAGGAGCTGTTCGTAGACGGGGCAGTCGGCGGCGGTCTGCGTGGTCGGACCCTGGCCGCTCACCAACGCTATCTCGTTGGCGCGCTCTCCTGAGGTGGCCGCGTAGGAGTTGTCGAGCAGCGCGCCCTGCGCGCGCAGATGCTTCGCGAGGGAGGGCGCCTTCGCGGACGCCCCGAAGCCTTCTTCGAAGCCTTGATCGGCGAGCACGATCAGAAAGACGTGCTTGATCGGCGGCGTCTGGCCGGCGGCGGCCGTCTGCCGCCCCGGGGACGATTGCCGTGAGCGCTTCGCCGGGCCCGGAGAGTGCGCTTTGCCACTGCCCGCCTGTGACCTCGCCTGCGCGCCGGCGCCTCCTTCGCTCCCTCCTTCACCGCTTTGGCCGGAGCCTTCGCCGGAGTGTTCGTGCCCGCCTTCGGCGCCTTCTTCACCGCTTTCACCGGAGCCTTCGCCGGAGTGTTCCTGCCCGCCTTCGGCGCCTTCTTCGCTTCCTTCTTCACCGCTTTGGCGGGAGCCTTCGCCGGCCGAGCCTGCCGCGCCCGCGCCCCCTTCCGCATGGACGCTATGGGAGCTCCCTCCGGATTCGCCGGCGGGCGAGCTGGCGGCCTGCGCGATGGCGTGCGATGGGGCCGCGGCGAGCACCACCCTCTGAGGCTCGCCGGAGCCGGCGCCGCCGCTGAGCGAGCCGATCAGCACACCGAAGGCGAGCAGCGCGAGCAGAGCGAGCGCGGCCGCCCACAGCGCGGGCGTGGGTGGCTGCTCGTGCTCAGGCGCGCCCGCGGCCGCGGGCCCCCGGGGGGCGTCGCCGCGAGCAGCGGCGTCGGTTGCGCTGTCAGGCTCCGACGCGCGCTCGTCGGGCGGGCCGGGGCTCGGGAGAGGCGCCATGAGCCGGGAGTCTGCCCTGGGCACCTCATCCCGTTGTTAAGAAACTGATCGTGTAGAGCAGATCCCACCGGAAGCGCGCCCGGGGGTCGCCGGACGGCCCCCGGCCTGATCACCGTACTTTCACACGTGTGCCTCCCCGGTGGCTGGATACTGCGGCTCGCGCGGTCAAGCGGTCGCGTGACCGCTGTGAGACATGAGGCTCGCAGCGGCCGATCTTCGGTGAAAGCCCCCCATGCAGCCCAGCGCCCAAGACGAGCTCGATCGAGCCGGCCGCGTGCCCGGACTCCCTCCCGCCCCGGACCCTCCCACCCAGCAGATCGCGGTGGGCGGTCGCTACTGCGGCTCCTGCGGCGCCCTGATGGCCGGCGATCAGCGCTATTGCGTCGAATGCGGACAGCGCCGCGGGCCTGCTCACCCGGCTCTCGCGGGACAGCTGGTGGCGCGCACCGCCGCCCCTGACGGCGCGGCGTCGCGCAGGCGAGGACCGAAGCTCAATGTGAATGCCGCGTTGATCGCAGGCGTGGGCACGCTGATGCTCGCGATGGGCACCGGTGTGCTGATCGGCCGCACCGCCACCGGCGGAGGGTCGGGGTCTGGCACCGTGCAGCTCGTGACCGTCCCGGGCAGCACCGGCACGAGCTCTGGTGCGAGCGGTGGCGGCTCCACCGCGATCGAACCGGGCAAGGTCGCGCAGCCCGGCGAATCGGGCGCCGGGTCCGCTGGCGGCTCCGGCTCTGCCGGCGGCTCCCCGGCCGCCTCCAGGTCGAAGGCGAAGCGCTCGGGCAGCTCCGGAGGACCATCGAGCTCATCGAGCTCCGGCACTCATGCGGGCGCCGGCTCGCAGCCAGGCTCCGGCTCGGAAAAGGCGGTCGTGAAAATCGGCGAATCCGGGAAAGGGCCGGGATACAAGAAAGGCCATTTCACCGGTGAATTCTTCGGCGGCGAATGACCGGCGCGCAATCTGATCAGCCGGCGACGGTCGATCTCGCGCGGCGACGCGAGACGCTCGCTGCGCGCTTCGCCGAGATGCAATGGGATCTCGGCGGCCTCGTCTATGAGATGGCGACGCGCAATCACATGCGCGTGGAGGTGCTCGTCCGACGCGCGGCCGCCCTGCAGGAGATCGACGCCGAGCTGGGCGAGGTCGAGCGGATCCTGCGGACGGACCAGACGGCGAGCGCCGGTGTGTGCGCCTCGTGTCAGGCGCCGCACAGCAGTGGCGCCGGCTACTGCTGGCAGTGCGGCCAGCCGCTGCTCGAAGAGATCTTCAGCGGCCAGATCGACGCTCTCTCACCGACCGTGCCTCAGCCGAAGCGCCCCGTCACGTAGTCGCCGGTCCGCGGGTCGCGCGGTCGGGTGAAGATCTCCTCGGTGTCGTTGTACTCCACGAGCGTGCCGGCACGGAGCTCGCCGGAGCTCGCCAGGGAGAAGAACGCGGTGCGATCGGCGATCCGCGCGGCCTGCTGCATGTTGTGAGTGACGATTACGATCGTGTAGCGGTGCTTGAGGGTGTGCAGCAGCTCCTCGATCGAGGCGCTCGCCACTGGGTCGAGCGCGGAGGCGGGCTCGTCGAGCAGCAGCACGTCCGGTTCGATCGCCATCGCGCGAGCGATGCAGAGCCGCTGCTGCTGGCCGCCGGAGAGACCGAGCGCGCTCTTGCCCAGGCGGTCCTTGACCTCCTCCCAGAGCGCGGCGGCACGCAGCGAGCGCTCGACCCGCTCCTCCAGTCGCGCCTTCATCTTCAGGTTGCGCGGTGCCCACGCGACGTTGTCGTAGATCGACTTGGGCAGCGGGTTCGGACGCTGAAAGACCATCCCGATCCGTCTGCGGACCTCGACCGGGTCGACGCCCGCGCCGTAGACGTCGTGGCCGTGGTAGCGGACGGAGCCCGTCAGGGTGAATCCGCGCACAGAGTCGTTCATCCGGTTCAGGCAGCGCAGGAAGGTCGACTTGCCGCAGCCGGAGGGGCCGATCACCGCGGTGATCAGGCCGCGCTCGATCCGCATCGAGACTCCGGTGAGCGCAGGCGAGCCTTCGTATGAGACCGAGAGCTCGCGGATGTCGAAGATCGCCTCGCGTTCGGGCGCCTGCAGCGCCCGCGCCCCGGAGCGCTCGGCCGGTACGAGGCCGTGGGCGCCGTCGCGCGGCTCACCGGTGAGAATGCGAACGCGTGGGATGACGGCCGACCCTCGACTATGAGACTCGCTGCGCATCGGCGCAATCCTCTCAACCAAGAAGCCTCGCCCGCCGGCGGGCATCGAAGGCACGGATGGCGATGTTGACCACGAGGATGAAGCCGAGCAGCGCGAGCGCCGCGCCCCACGCTCGCGCCCAGCCGAAGCGGTTGGCGCCCTCGGAGGCCTTGTAGATGTAGACGGTGAGGTTCGGGGTGGCTTCGCCGAAGATGTTCATCGACACGCCGTTGGAGAACACCGAGCTTGCGAAGAGCAGCGGGGCGGTCTCGCCGGCAGCACGCGCGATCGACAGCACGGTCGCGGTGAGGATCCCGCCGAGCGCGCTCGGCAGCACGACGCCTCGCACCGCGCGCCAGCGCCCGACGCCGAGCGCTTCGACCGCCTGCCGCAGATCCCGGGGCACGAGCACGAGCGCCTCCTGGGTCGCGCGGGCGATCAGCGGCAACATGATGATCGCCAGCCCCACCGCACCGGCGAAGCCCATCTGGCTTTTTCCCGCGACGAGCAGGGCGAATATGAAGAGGCCGGTCACGATCGTCGGCACTCCGTAGAGCAGGTCGAGCGCGAGCCGGACCAGGCGCGCCGAGCGGCGTCCCGCGAACTCGGTCATGTAGAGCGCGGCGAGGATCCCGATCGGGGCGGAGATGGCCGCCGCGATCGCGACCAGCGTCGCCGTGCCAACGATCATCGGCGCGATGCCGCCTCCCGGCTCGGTTTCGATCAGCGGCGGTCCCTTCGTGAGGAAGGAGATGCTCAGAATGCTCGCGCCGTGGGAGACCACCGAGTAGACGACGAATGCCAGCACCGACACTGCGATCAGCGCCGAGGCGCTCTGGAGGGCGTCCATCGTCCGGCTCACGAGCTGTCGGCGCCGCAGATGCCCGGAGGCTCTCAGTGGGCGGGCCGGATCGAGGCGGTACTCGGTCAGCGGCGCGAGCGGATCCTCCCGCTCGAGCGGCGCCTGCTCCTCCGGCGGGGCGAGAACCCCGTCGACTGGGACGTCGGCCGGTGCGGGCGGCGTGCTGCTCATCGCGCGAGAGCCACGTGGACGTCGAAGCGGCGCGCGATGGCCTGGGCGGCGAGGTTCGCGACCAGGCCGATCACGAGCAGGATCACGGCCAGGTAGAAGAGCGCGGAGACCTGCATCCTGTCGGTCGCGCCGAAGTACTGCTGGGCGATCAGGCTCGCCGCCGTGTTTCCGGTGGCGAAGAAGGAGGCGCTGATCGCTTTGCCCGCGCCGATCGTCTGCGCGACTGCTATCGCCTCCCCAAGCGCACGTCCGAGTCCGAGGAACGAGGCGGCGATGATCCCCGAAGCCGTCGACGGGAGCACCACGCCGCGCACCACCTCCCACCGTGTCGAGCCGAGCGCTCGGGCGCCGTCGGTGAGCTCCCGCGGGACGGTGAGGAACAGGTCGCGGCTGATCGAAGCGATGATCGGCAGCACCATGATCGTGAGGATCAGGACCGCGTTCAGGACGCTGGCGCCGGACTGTTCCGGTGCGCCGAAGATCGGCAGGAAGCCGAAGACGCCGTGCAGGAACGGCTCCACGTGCGCGGGCAGGAGCGGCGCCAGCACGAGGATGCCCCAGAAGCCGAGGATCACGCTGGGGATCGCCGCCAGCATCTCCACCAGCGGCCCGATCACGCTGCGCACCCTTCCCGGTGCCAGGGTGCTCAGAAACAGCGCGATCGCGACCCCCAGCGGAACCGCGATCAGCAGCGCGGCCAGCGAGGTCACGACAGTGCCGAACAGCGCGACCGCGGCGCCGAAGACTTCGAAGTTGGGCTTCCAGGCGCGGTGAAAGAGGAAGCCGAGCCCGTAGCGGCCGATCGCGCTGCTCGCGCTCCCGACCACCTCATAGACGATTGCTGCGAGCAGCAGGATCGCCAGCAGCGCGGCGATGACGCACAGCGCCTGCAGCACGGCATCTCCGATCCGGTCGGCCGAGCGCGCGAACGCGCCGGACCGCGACGCGGCCACCCGTCTCGCAGGCACTTGTTGCACAGCCCGTTCGAGCATCGGTGCGCCAGCTTAGTCGCGGTCGAGGGCGCTGTCTGCCCCATTCACTGAATCAACACAAGTGGGTAACGCGGGTCTCGGAGCCGGTCACGCCGACTCTGCATCATCTTCACAAGATCGCCACAGCTGGCGATTGACGCGATGAGATGCTGCGGCCGGACGCGGCGAGATGTCTCTGAGCCGCTGAGAACACCACACCACTAGGAGGACAGTTGAGACGGAGA
Organism: Solirubrobacterales bacterium; assembly: GCA_027314825.1. GTDB lineage: Bacteria > Actinomycetota > Thermoleophilia > Solirubrobacterales > Solirubrobacteraceae > Palsa-744. Next base: position 9,492 of record DAHVAB010000011.1, on the reverse strand, counting down.
ACGCTGTCAGTGCTCGCGCTCGCGGCTCTGACCACCTCCCTGGCGACAGGGATGACATATGGAGCCTCCGGCGCGGCGGCCGCCGGCGGGTCTCTGACCGGCGCGGGCTCGACGCTGATCGCGCCGTTCGAGGCCTACTGGGGACAGGAATTCGAAAAGAAGGGGATCAAAGTCACCTACGCCGCGGTCGGGTCGGGCTCGGGTATCGCCCAGATATCCGCGCGCACGGTCGACTTCGGCGCCTCCGATGCGCCGATGACGCCGACCCAGTTCAACGAATGCAAAGGCTGCGTGCAGATCCCGTGGGCGCTGACCGCGACGGGAATCGCCTTCAACCTCAAAGGCGTCAAGCGGCTGCGCCTTTCGCCGCAGATCGTGGCCAACATCTACCTCGGCAAGATAGCCAAGTGGAACGCCGCTCCGATCGCGAAGATGAACAAGGGCGTGAAACTGCCCAACATGAAGATCACGCCGGTCTTCCGCAGCGACGGCTCCGGGGACACCTACGCCTTCACGGATCTGATGTCCAGGGTGAGCCCGGAGTGGAAGCACAAGGTGGGCAACGCCACGTCGGTCGAATTCCCGAAGGGCGTCGGCGGGGAAGGCAACAGCGGGGTGACCGCTGTGGTCGAAAAGACGCCTGGGGCGATCGCCTACATCGCGGCCTCCTACCTGCTCGCCCACAAACTCACTCCGGCCGCGCTGGAGAACCGGGCCGGGAAATTCGAGTACCCGAACCTGCCGAACATCGCGCAGGCGGCGGCGGCGGTCAAGCACATGGTTCCCAACAACGAAATGCACATCGTCAACCCGCCGAAGAGCGCGAAGATCGCCTATCCGCTCTCGACGTTCACCTATGTGATCATCCCGAACGACACTACGCAGAAGGCGCTGATCAGCGAATTCGTGCACTACGCGCTGACCAGCGGTCAGAAGTTCGGGCCCAAGCTCGACTTCGCGACACTGCCGCAGGTTGTGAAGGCGGCGAGCTTCAAGACGCTCGACAACCTGAAATAGCGGTTGGGCCGGCGCGGCCGGCGGAAAGCCGCATTCGCGGGCCGGGGGCATGCTCAGAGGCTCCCGGCCCGTTCGCGTGGCGGGCCGGCGCGGGCCGGTATGCGCCCATCTGCGAGAGTGCGGGGGATGAGCCAGGGGCACGATCACGCCCACCATCACGCCGTCTCCGCCGACGCGGACGTCCGCCGTCTGCTGGCGGCGCTCGCGCTGATCGCGGGCTTCATGGTGGCCGAGGTGTTGGCCGGCATCCTCGCGCACTCGCTGGCCCTGCTATCCGATGCCGCCCACATGCTGACCGACGCGGTCGCGATCGGCGCATCGGTGCTCGCGGCGAGGCTGATGATGAGACCGGCGAAGGGCAGCCTCACCTACGGCCTCGGCCGCGTAGAGATCCTGAGCGCTCAGTTCAACGGCGCGACGCTGCTCGTGCTCGCGATCCTGATCGTCTACGAGGCGGTGGGTCGCCTGCTCTCCCCGCCGCCGACCCACGGCCTGCCGGTCCTGATCCTGGCGCTGGTCGGGGTCGTCGTGAACCTGGCCGCGACCTTGCAGCTGAGCAAGGCCAATCGCGAGTCGATGAGCGTCGAGGGCTCCTTCCAGCACATCCTGACCGATCTCTACGCGTTCATCGGCACCGCGATCGCGGGGGTGGTGATCCTCACGACCGGATTCCTGCGAGCTGACGCGATCGCCTCCCTGCTTGTGGCAGCGCTGATGCTGCGCGCCTCCTACGGCCTGCTCCGGGACTCAGGGCGGGTCTTCCTGGAGGCGGCGCCGAAGGGTCTGGACCCCGATCGGATCGGCGGGGCGATGGCGGCGATGGACGGTGTCGTGGAGGTTCACGACCTGCACGTCTGGCAGGTCTCCTCCGGCTTCCCGGCGCTCTCCGCGCACGTGCTGGTCCGTCCCGAGGGCGACTGCCATGCGATCCGCCGGGCGCTCGCCGGCGCGCTGCAGGAGCGCTTCGCGATCGAGCACACCACCCTGCAGGTCGACCACGCCTCGAGCCCGCTCGCGATCGAGTCCGCCGCTCAGACGCCGAGCGCCTGAAACTCCTCGAGCGCCTCCATCGCCTGGCAGCCGTACACCACGGACGGCCCGCCGCCCATCATCACCGCCACGCCGACCGCGTCGGCGATCTCGGCCCGGGTGGCGCCGGCCTTCAGGGCGTCGTGGATGTGGTAGGCGATGCAGCCATCGCAGCGCACCGAGATGCCGATCGCGAGCGCGATCAGCTCCTTGACCTTCGGGTTGAGCGCCCCGTCGGCCACGGAGGCCTCGTGCATCTTCCCGAAGCCCTCCATCACCGCGGGGGCGTCGCCGCCCAGCTTCTCCATCAGCTCGCTGATGTGCTCGTAGTAGGACGGGTAGTCGCTCGTCATCGCAGCCTCCTATGGTTGCTGACCTCGCCGCGGGGCCGGTAGGCGCGCTGTGCTGCAAGCCGGGCGAGCCAGCGGGCACGGCTGGGCCGGTCTGTGCTTCGACCGTAGCCTGGGATGCTGGCGCGCGCATCCGGCGAGCGCCATGTCCGGCGTCGGTAGTTTGCCGAGGGCTCGGCCAGATGCGCTCGCGTGCGCATCGACGCATTCACAACCCGATAACAACCCGTTACACGCTGGACACATCTCGGGTGCCAGCAACGGCGAGGATGCGGCAACACACGAGCGCCCCCGCACTGCGGAGGACGCGCTGCTCATCTTCTTCAACCGAACCGAGAGGAACCGATCAGGCATGCTGTCTCGCAGTAACCGTCGTCTACTCGCAGTCCTCGCGGCGGTGCTCGCGAGTGCGCTGGGCATCGCCGCCTGCGGCGGATCGAGCAAAGAATCCAAAGAAGGATCGTCCGGCACTCCGGCGGCGGCCACGGAAGCGACCACGAGCGCATCGGCGACCCAGTCCTCCGAATCGAAGCCGACCCTGATCGTCTACTCCGCGCAGGGTTACTCGCCCAACGGGGTGAAGGTGTTCTCAGAAGAAACCGGCATCCCGGCGAAGCTCGTCGAAAACTCGACCGGCCCGCTCTTTGCGCGAATCCAAGCCGAAAAGGCCGCACCGCAGTGGGGCCTCTTCTGGGTGGACGGGCAGGAACCGTTCGCCTCGCTCGACGAACAGGGCATGCTCAAGAAGGACCTGGAAGTGCCGAAGCTGACCTCGCTCGGAGAGAACCTCGTCCCCGAAGACCGCAGCTTCGTCCCGACCGGGATCACGCTCGCCTGCGCGGTCGTCTACAACAGCAAGGAAGTGAGCAGTCCCCCGACCACCTGGCAGCAACTCACCGAAAGCAAGTACGCGGGCAAGATCGGCATGAACAACCCGGCGGTCTCCGGCCCGACCTATCCCTGCGTCGTCGGCGTGATGCAGTACCTGAAAAGCGAAGCCAAGGGCAAGGAATTCTTCGAAGCGCTCAAGAAGAACGGCCTGAAGATCTCCGAAACCAACGGCAATACGCTGCACCTGCTGGAAACCGGCCAGATCTCGATCGGCCTGATCCAGAGCTCGGCGGAGATAGGCGCGGCCGAGAAAGTGAAGGGGCTGAAGGTCGCCTACCTTCCCGACGAGACGATCCTGCCGAGCAACATCGGCGTGGACGGCAAGGCGCCCGCAGCGGTTCAGGAAGAGGCGCAGAAGTTCATCGACTGGGTGCTCTCGCCGGCCGGTCAGCACCAGATGAAGATCGGCGATCCTGAAGGCGACTCGCTCTTCTGGCCGGTGGCCGCGAACACGAAGCCGCGCCCGCAGCTGCCGGAACTGAGCTCGATCACCACGCAGCAGGTGAACCCCTATGAATGGGGCAAGAAGGAGGGGTCGATCAACAAGTGGTTCACGGCGAACATCGTTGAATAGCCGGCCTCATCGCAATTCGATCGATTCCGACGCACGGACGCCCTTCAAGCCGGTGAGATGGTCCCTGGAGAGCTGAGCGGCCTGCGCCCCGCGACGGCCACCGAGGTGCTGGACGCCTCGGTGGCCGTGCCCATTTCGCGACGGCGCGCCCTGCCGTGGCGCCTGCGCCCGCCCCGGATCGGGCTGACGGGCACGATGGCGATCCTGATAGGGCTGCTGCTCGCCCTGCCGATCGGCGCGTTCCTGCTCGTCTCGATCTCGCCGCGGCTCTTCTCGCAGGGAAGCTCCTGGTTCACCCTGCAGGCGTTCGGCGAAGCGCTCAGCGGCCCGGCGCTGCACGCGCTCGCAGACTCGGCGCTGGTCGGGGTGGGCGCGGCGCTGCTGGCGCTCGCCTGTGCGCTGCCGCTGGCGCTGGCGCTGCATCGAACCAACGTGATCGGCAACCGGATCTGGCAGTTCGGGGTCTGGGCGTTGCTGCTGGCGCCGAGCTACCTGGTCGCGCTCGGCTGGGAGCGGCTCTTCGAACCGGACGGCGTGCTGATCCGCGCCGGGCTGAACGTGGCCGTCTTCCAGAAAGTGCTCTACGGCCCGGTCGGGGTGATACTGGTCGATGGCCTGAAGGGCGTCCCGTTCGCGTTCCTGGCGATCTCTGCGGCGCTGCCGGGCCTCGGCTCCAGCTTCGAGCATGCCGCGCGCACGCACGGAGCGGGACGGCTGGCGTCGCTGCGGGTGGTGCTGCCGATCCTCGCACCCGCCCTCTGGGCCTCCTTCGCGATCGTCTTCGCGGAGACGATCAGCGACTTCGGCGTGGCGGCGACGCTCGCCTACAGCGCCAAATTCCCGATGTCGACGTTCTCGCTCTACTACGCGGTCGGCAACGAGCCCGTCCAGTTCGGGCTTGCTGCGGGCATCGGCTGGACGCTGGTGGGACTGGTCGGCGTCGCGCTGTTCGCCCAGCGCCGGGCGATGCGCGGACGCTCCTACCAGGTGCTATCCGGCCGCACGCGCCCCTACACCCGCATCAGGCTGAGGCCCGCGGCGCAGGCCGCGACGCTTCTCGCCCTGACGGTCTTCTTCTTCCTCGCGCTGGGAGTGCCCGTCCTCGGCGCGATCAGCGCGTCGCTGCTGAAGTCGCTGGGCACGGCTACCCACGGCTTCACGCTCAGCTTCGAAAGCTACACGCGCGTGATCCAGGAAAGCGCGCTCTATGAACCGCTGCTCTACTCGCTGCGATTGGCGGCGATCACCGCGACGGTGGTGATGGCGCTGTCGGTGCCGGCCGCGCGACTGCTGACAAGGCGGGGGAGCGGCCTGGTCGGTCGCACGCTCGACCTGGTGCTCCTCGGCGCCGTCGCCGTGCCGGCGATCGTGATGGCCGCCGGATACATCCTGATCTGGAACCTGCCGATCATGCACTCGCTCGGGCTCTCGCTGTACGGGACGACGGCGCTGCTGAGCATCGCCTACATCGCCGGCGCGCTGCCGAACAACTCGCGCATCCTCGTCGGCCCGCTCGCCCAGCTGCACGAGTCCCTGCTCACCAGTGCGCGCACGCATGGCGCGGGAAACGCGATAGCGTGGCTGCGCGTGGCGCTGCCCGTGCTCTCGCGCTACATCACATGGGTTTGGATCTACTGCTTTTCGCTGACGCTGCTGGAGCTGCCGATATCGGAGCTGCTCTACCCGGCGAGCTCGCCGCCGATCTCGGTCGCGATCCAGCGGCGGCTGGAAAACTACGATTTCGCCGGCGGCACGGCGATCGAGGTGATCGCGGTGCTCGGCGCGCTGGCGGTCGCGGCCGTGGTGCTCATCGCATACAGGCTCCTCGCCCCGCGCGGCTGGCGAGAAGTGGGGGTGGCCAGATGAGCGTCTCGGAGAGTGGCATGGCTGCGGCCGCCTCGCCTGCGCAGCGCGGGCAGACGCCGGAAGGCAGCGCGGTGCAGCTCCACGGGCTGAGCAAGAGCTACGGCGATGTGCGCGCGCTCAGCGAGGTGTCGCTCCAGCTGGCGCCGGGGAGCTTCCTGGCGCTGCTCGGCCCGTCGGGCTCGGGCAAGTCGACCTTGATCCGCTGCCTGGCCGGGATCGAGCGGCCGAGCGGCGGCACGATCTCCCTCGGCGGCGCGCTGGTCGCCAGCGCCGAGAGGCAGGTCCCGCCGGAGCGGCGCGATCTGGCGATGGTCTTTCAGGACTTCGCCCTCTGGCCGCACATGAGCGTCACCGACAACGTCCGCTTCGCGCTGCGTCGCCGGCGCGTGCGCAAAGACGAGTCGCGCCGGATGGCGGTCGCGATGCTCGATCGGGTTGGGATCGCGCACAAGAGCGACCGCTATCCCCACGAGCTCTCCGGCGGGGAGCAGCAGCGGGTGGCTCTCGCTCGCGCGCTGGTCGGCAAACCGCGGCTGCTGCTCTTCGACGAGCCGCTCAGCTCCCTGGATGCGAGCCTGCGCGAGCGGCTTCGGATAGAGATCGGCACGCTCGTCAGGGAGAGCGGCGCCTCCGCGGTGTACATAACACACGACCAGGCCGAGGCATTCGCGCTGGGCGACGAGGTCGGCGTGCTGGAGGCGGGCCGGCTCGTGCAGGTCGGCGCTCCGGAGAGCATCTACCGCCGCCCGGCGACCGCCTTCGTCGCGCGCTTCACAGGGCTGTCCGGCTCATTGAGCGGCCGCCTGATCGGCCCGGCGGCTGCCGGCGCCGACCTCGCCAGGGTGGCCGTTCCAACCGACGATCCGGGCCGGATCCTGGAGCTTGAGGCGACGGCAACCGTCCCGCTGGCGCCCGGTGCCGCCGTGCAGGTGCTGGTGCGCCCCGCGGCCGTCACGGTCTGCTTGCCGGAGGAGCCGATCGCCACGCTGGTCGGGACGGTGCGCGACGTCGCCTTCTGCGGGCGAGGGTATGTGTACGTGATCGAGATCGGCTCTCGGCGGGAGCGGGTCGGGGTCTTCGAGAAGCGCCGCTTGCGCCGCGGGGAGCGTTGCGGGCTGGTGCTGGACATCGACGGATGCCACGTCTTCGCTGCGGAGGCCGCGGCGCCCGCGCCCGGGCCGCTGCCGGTCGACGCGCTGCCGCCGGAGGCGCTGCGCGACGGCGCCGGCGCACTGCCGGTTGAGCAGATCGAAAGGCTGTGGCAGTCGTGAGTGGAGCAGAGTGGGGCCTTGCGGCCTCGGTGTTTCTGGCGTGCAGCGTGGAGGCGGTCGAGGCGCTCACGATCGTGATGGCGCTCGGGACCACGCGCAGCTGGTCCTCGGCTCTCTCCGGCGTCGGCGCGGCGGCCGTGGCGCTGGCGGCGATCGTGGCGGCGCTGGGGCCGGCGCTGAGCGCGCTGCCGATCGGCGTGCTGCGCGTCGTGGTGGGAGGGCTGCTGCTGATCTTCGGGCTGCAATGGCTGCGCAAGGCGATCCTGCGGGCCGCCGGGCTGAAGGCGCTGAAAAGCGAGCAGGAGGAGTTCGAGGAGCAGCGACGCGCCGCGGAGGTGGCGGTGCGGGGCGGCGCCGGCCTCGACGGCTACTCGTTCGTGCTCTCCTTCAAGGGCGTTCTCCTGGAGGGCCTGGAGGTGGTCTTCATCGTGCTCACATTCGGTGCCAACCAGCACCGGGTCGGCCTGGCCGCGATCGCGGCCGGGGTTGCCGTGCTGCTGGTGATCCTGCTCGGCGTGGCGGCCCGGGCACCGCTCGCGCGGGTGCCGGAGAACTCGATGAAGTTCGCGGTGGGCGTGATGCTGACCTCGTTCGGAATGTTCTGGGGCGGCGAGGGCGCCGGCGCATCCTGGCCCGGCTCCGATGCCGCGCTTCTCGTGATCGTGCCGGCGGTGCTGGCGCTGTCGGTGGCGACGGTCGCGGCGCTCCGCCGCGGCGCACGGCCGGCGCAGGCCACCGCCTCTCTCCCGGAGGCCACCGCCTCCCCTCTTGCGGAGCAGGCGGCTCGTGAGGTGGCGGTGGACCGCAATCTCCTCACCGTCGAGCAGTCGGCGGTCGATCGCGCATGAAACGGCTGCGCATAGCGCTGAGCGCGGTATGGGGGTTCGTCGTGGGCGACGACTGGCGCACCGCCGCGGGTGTCGCGATCGCGCTCGGGCTGACCGCGATTGTGGCTGCGCTCGGCGTGAGCGCATGGTGGGTGATGCCGGTGGCCGTCGTGCTGCTGCTCTGGCGCTCGCTGGCCGGCGCGCTACCCGGGACGGGATCGTCGTCTCACCGCTGAGTCGGCGCCGAGTGCCAGCGCAGTGGCGGCCGCGAGCGCGGCGAGCACGAGCAGGGTGCTGCGCAGGCCTTCGCCGGAGATCGCCTCGGAGACGGATTTCGGCAGCGCCGTATGGCCGACGACGCTTGCGTAGATGAGGCTCGCGAGCGCGACGCCGACGATCGCGCCGAGCGTGCGGACCATGTTCAGCACGCCACCGAGCAGGCCGGCGCGGGAGCGGGGACCGGCGCCCATCACATCGGCGTTGTTGACCGGAGAGAAGGCGCCGAGCCCGGCGCCGGCGATGATCAGGCCCACCAGGCGGCCGGCGAGGCCGTGATAGAGGGCGATCTCGGCCAGCCCGATCGCGGTGAGCGCCATTCCAGCGATCAACAACGGCTGCGCTCCAGTCCGACTCGAGGCGCGGCCGGCGAGCGGTGAGATGACGCCGAGCGCGATCGGCAGGCATGCCAGCTCCAGGCCGGCCTCGGTCGGGCCGATCCCGGCCGCCACCATGTAGTAGGGGATGACGAAGAGCGAGCCGAACATCACCAGGTAGGCGATCAGGCCGCCGGCCAGGCCGAAGGAGATCGTGTGCTTCGCCAGCAGCGTGCGCAGCCCCCTCAGGCGCGGTCCCGTCTCAGGGTGCAGCCGGCTGCGCGGGATCAGCAGCCGCGCCAGCACGATCGCGACGATTCCGACCGGCAGGTTGACGAAGAAGATCAGCCGCCAGCTTCCGAGCGCGATCAGCAGCCCGCCCACGGCGGGCCCCATGGCCAGGCCGATCGCCTGGGCGGCGCCCTGGACGCCGATCCCGCGGGCCAGCTCCTCTGCCGGCATCGCCTCGCGGATCAGCGCCACGCTGTTGGCCTGGAGCATCGCCGCGCCGAGCGCCTGCAGCACCCGCGCGGCGATCAGCAGCGGCAGGCTGGGCGCCAGGCCGCAGAGCACCGAGCCGATCGTGAAGACGCCGAAACCGTAGGTGTAGAGGAGCTTGCGGCCGAAGCGGTCCGCGAGCTGGCCGACGAAGATCAGCGCTCCGAGCAGGACGAAGAGGTAGGAGAGCGCCACCCACTGCACCGTCGCCGCGCCCGCATGCAGGCTGTCGCCGATATGGGGCAGGGCGACCGTGACGATGCTCGCATCGAGCTGACCCATGAATGCCCCGATGCAGACCGTGCCCACCACGAACCAGTGCGCCCGCGGGTTGCGGCGGATCGCCTCGGGGCGTCTGGGCTCTCTCAGAAGCCGGCGCCGCACACGTTCGATCGTAGATGACGCCCCGGGTCGAGCTTCTTGGCCCGGCTGTGCCGGCCGAATCCGCGGCGCTCGGGGGCGCGCTCGGGGGTCGTGGCGGCCGGCAGGTGGTGCTGTGAGGGGCGCCCGCGCTCCGGTGGCTCCGGCGGCGCGCCGCGAGTCCGTCCCGGGAGGGGCGCCCGCGCGCGGGCGGCG
>DAHVAB010000119.1 GCA_027314825.1 Solirubrobacterales bacterium | reverse complement strand
CCTGTACGGCACGGCGATCACGGGCACCGGCGCCGCCTTCAGCAACTCGCTCGTCACGGTGCCGATCACCGCGCGCAGCTTGGAGCGGTGCTCGGAGCCGATCACTATCGCCTCGGCGCCATGCTCCCGCGCCGCATCCACCAGCGCGGCGACGGGATCCTCGTCGAGGACCTCGGTCGCGATCTCCACTTCGAGCAGCGGCCGCCCGCTCTCCATCAGCAGCTCGTCGATCAGCGCCTGGCCGAAGCGGCGGCGCTCATCGGGCGTGCTCAACGCCGAGGGCGGGGTGAGCAGCGGCCGGCAGGCGTGCACGATCACCAGCCGGCCATCCGGCTGAAGCTGCCGGGCCGCCCACTGCACCGCGAGCGCTGCGCTGCGCGAGCGGTCATAGCCCGCGACCATGCACCGCCGCTGCTCGGGCCGCACCCCAGCGCTCATCGCGGCCGCGCCCGCCCGCCACGCGTGAACACACATCCCGTCCCGCCGCATCCGCCCGCGCTCATCGTCTCCTCGCCGCATCCGCCCGCGCTCATCGTCTCCTCGCCGCCTCCGTGTCCAAGCCGTCCAAATACGGCCCCAGATACCTGGAGACGACCTTGCTCGCCGGAGACCACATCGGCACGTCGGTGACCTCGGAGCTGAAGCCGTGGCCGCCGGTGATGCGCGCGCTCAGGTACCGGGGGCGCTCGCCGGTGAGCAGCATCCCCCGCAGGATCGGCTGGAAGGCGACCATCTCGACCGGCGCGCCCGCCAGGGCGGCGATCGAGCGTGCCGCCACGTCGGCCTGCTGCGACGAGACTCCGCCGTGCTTGACCGCGAACTCGACGGCGTCGCCGGCGGCGAAGATCGGGCCGACATCGGGAACCCGGCCGTAGCGATCGACCCTTATGAACCCGTGATCGCCGGCCGGCACTCCGCGCACGGCCGGGCCGTAGAGCTCGGGCAGCGCCACGATCCGATCGACCTCCAGGCGCCGATCGCCCGGGTCGATCATCACCTCGCCGGCCCTGATCACCTCCGCGTAGGCCGAGGTGATCATCCTGACGCCGGCCCTCTCCAGAATCCTCGCCACCTCCTCGCTGGCCCCCTCTCCGAAGATCGCGAGCGGCGCCTCCTCCGGAGTGACGATCGTGGCCGTCATGGGGACATTCATGTCATAGGCGCGGGCCGCGGTCATCAGCGCCAGCTCATAGATCGGCATCGGCCAGGCCATCCGCGGCGGCACCACGAACGCGACGCTGTGCACGAACCCTTCCTCCACATCCTGGACGAGCCCATGCAGGATCTCGTCAAGGCGGCGGTCGTCGATCGTCAGCGCATGCTTGTAGCGCGGGCGGGGATGCGCTCCGACCGCGATCGCGAGCGCGCCATAGGCGATCCGCTCTCCTCCCGCCGTGTGCAGCGCCCGCCGGTCGGGCTCCACCCAGGCCAGCTCGTCTGAGAGCAGCTCGGCGCCGGCGTCCCTGACGATCCGGTCGATCGGGTAGCAGGCGGCCGAAGCGTAGGAGAACGGCTCGCGCACGGCGTAGGGCCTGTACACGAACTCGCTGTTGGGCGCGAGCACGAGCACATCGGTCTGCTCGGAGGCGAGATCGTCGAGTGCGAGCACCAGCTCCAGCGCCGCGATCCCGCCGCCGGCCACCACCACCCGCAGCCGCTCCCGGTCGCCCGCGCCATGTGCCGCGAAGCCCTGTGCGGCTGCTGCGCTGCGGTCGATCTCACCCATGCTTCGAGCCTACGTCCGGGCCGCCGCGACGGCAGCCGAGTAAAGCCGACATGCGTAGAGGCAAACTACTTAGGCGGCGCCGGCCGGGCGTTGCGCCAGGTGCTCGGGCGGGATCACGAGCACCGAGCAGGAGAGCGCATGCACGACGCGGCGGCTGACGCTGCCGAGCGTGGAGCCGAGGCCGGCCAGGCGGCGGCTGCCGATCACGACCAGGCTCGCATGCTCGCGCTCGGCCGCTGCCACGATCGTGTCGCACGTCTCGCCCGGCTCCACGAGCAGATGCGCCCGCTCTCCCACCACGGCCCGCAACGCGTCGTGCTGGGCGCGGATGCGGTGAGGGTGCGAGCGTGACTCGGCGCCCTGGGCGTGGAGCAGGATCGCGCTCCCGGCACCCGGCAGCAGCGTCGCGGCCAACGAGACGAGCCGCTCAGAGCTGTCGCTACCGTCGGTCGCGATCAGAACCCGCTCCAAGACCGGCCGCTCAGGGTCGGCGGGGCGCGCCAGGAGCAGCGGCGTGGCGAAGGTGCGCAGTGTCGCCACCGCGACCCCGCCGCCGAACGCGCCGAGCCCCGACCGGGCCGGCGCGCCGATCGCGAGCAGCCCATGGCCGCGAGCCTTCTCGACGATCACCTCCGCGGGCGGTCCGCCAGGGTCGATCTCGCTCTCACACGAGAGGCCCGCCTCCTCGGCGATCCTGGTGGCGCGCTCAAGCACCCTGCGAACCCGGACCGGCCCGATCGCCGCGGCCCTGAACCGGCCGGAGCCCGTCGCCGAAGTCACCGCGAGCAGCGTCATCGTCCCGTCCGGGCCGGCGATCTGCGCGGCCTGCTCGACCGCGGCGAGGCTCGCCTTCGTGCCGTCGACAGCGCACAGCACATCCTCGAACGTCGCCCGCCCGCGGCTGTCCGAGCCCGCCTCCTGTGCCTGCGCCTGCTCCTGCTCCTGCTCGGCCACTCCGTCGCCCGTCTCAGCCATGATTCGCCTCCCGCCCGTCGTGGGCGCCGGCCACCACGCCGGCCGATTCGCCGGCGGCGCCGATCAGCGCCGCCACATCCAGCGTCGAGACCACGCCGACCGGCTCGCCGGAAAGCGGCGCGACCACCACCAGATGTGAGATCTCGTGCTCGCCCATCAGCTGCATCGCTCGTTCCACGCTCGCATCGGCATCGACCGTGACCATCTCGGTCGCCGCCACCTGATCCACCTCCACGTCGAGATCGCCGGCGGCGGCCGCCCGCATCAGGTCGGTGTCTGAGACGATGCCCCACACAAGCTCATCCTCGGCCCCACGACGACGCGCCAGGCCCTCCACGACGACGCTGTGCACGCCGTTGCCGGCCATCAGCGCCGCGACCTCGCTCAGCGGGGTCTGTGGCGGACAGGCGATGACGCCGCGATGCATCACGGCGCTTACCGCGGTACCCCCTGGTGGCGCTGGCTCTGTCATCGTGCTCTCCTTGGGCTGAGAGTCCGGATGCCGCTCGCGGCCCCGGCGCGTCTCGTGTCTTTCGGTGTGCTCAGCCTCCCACGTCCCTGCGGGCGCTCCATCCGGATTTGTCCAGCGCTCACATGCGGCTCTACCCGGACCCGGGCGCAGGCGTCCACCCGCCGGGCGCAGGCATCCACCCGCCGGCCCCGCGCCCGCTGATCTCGGATTTTCCGCACGAATTCTGCGCCGGCTTGGTAATCTGGCCTTTCCCGGACCTCGCGAACGAGAGTTCCGCTGGACCTATGAGCGCCTCGCAAGACCAGCGCTGGATCCGCCGCCTTCTCGACGTGGGCCGGGTGCTCATGAGCGAGCTCGATCGGGAGGCGGTGCTCGGCCGCGTGCTGGAGATCGCCCGCGAAGCGACCGGCGCCCGCTACGCCGCGCTCGGAATCCTCAACGAAAGGCGCACCGGCCTCGCCCGCTTCGTCACCCTGGGCGTCGACGAGCAGACCCGCGAGGCGATCGGCGAGACGCCGCTCGGCAGGGGCGTCCTCGGCGTGCTGATCGACGAGCCGCGCCCCCTGCGCCTGGACGACGTGAGCCGACACCCTCGCAGCTACGGCTTTCCCGCCGGCCATCCGGTGATGCGCAGCTTCCTCGGCGTGCCGATCGTGATCCGCGGGCAGGCCTGGGGCAACCTCTACCTCTCCGAGAAGGAGGGCGGGCGGCCATTCACCGAGGAGGACGAGCAGGCGGCGGTGCTCCTCGCCGAGTGGGCGGCGATCGCGATCGAGAACGCGCGCCTGTACGAGACGAGCGAGCGCCGCCGCGACGAGCTGGAGAAGGCGGTGCGCGGCCTGCAGGCGACGCGCGACGTGGCGATCGCCATCGGCAGCGACCTCAGCCTCGAGCACGCGCTGGAGCTGATCGTCAAGCGCGGGCGCGCGCTGGTCGGGGCTCGCAGCGTCGTGATCATGCTCCGCGACGGCGAGGAGCTCGTCGTCTCCGCCGGCGCCGGCCACATCGACGACATGAGGGGCGCCCGCCTGCCGATCGACGGCTCCACCTCCGGAGGAGTCCTCGAACGCGGCAGGCCCGAGCGGATCGCCGACGTCTCGACGCGGCTGCGCCTGAAGCTCGCATCCCAGACCGAGTTCGGCGTGCCCGACCCGAAGACGGCGCTGCTGGTGCCGCTCGTGCACCGCGGCGAGCGGGTCGGGCTGTTGGCCGCATTCGACCGCGGCCAGGAGTCCGGCGGCTTCACCGAGGACGACGAGCAGCTCCTGGAGATATTCGCCGCCAGCGCGGCCACAGCGGTCGCCATGGCCAAGAGCGCCCAGTCCGACCGGCTGCGAAGCGCGCTGGCCGCCGCCGACGCCGAACGGCGCCGCTGGGGCCGCGAGCTCCACGACGAGACGCTGCAGGGCCTCGGCGGGCTGCGGGTGCTGCTCTCCTCGGCCCTTCGCCACGGCGATCCGGCGAGCCTGCAGGCGGCTGCCCAGGAGGCGGTCGGCCACGTGGAGCGTGAGATCGCCAACCTGCGCGCGATCATCTCCGAGCTGCGGCCTGCCGCGCTCGACGAGCTCGGGCTGCGCGACGCGATCGATGCGCTGCTCGAACACCACCGGGAGAGCAACGGCCTCGCGATCGACGCGGAGATCCTGCTCCCCGGCCCCGAGGAGGCGATCGGCGGCATCGGCGCTCTGGATGCCGAGCTGGAAGTGGGCGTCTACCGGCTGATCCAGGAGGCGCTCACCAACGTCGTCAAGCACGCTCACGCCAGCACGGTGCGACTGTCTGTGCGCCTCACCGGCGAGGAGCTGACCGTCGAAGTGAGAGACGACGGCGTCGGCTTCGCCCCAGAGACGAGGAGCCGGGGCTTCGGGCTCGCCGGCATGCGCGAGCGGGTACGCCTCGCTGACGGCACCCTCAACGTCTCCTCCTCACATGAGGGCACGGCCGTTCGCGCGCGCTTCACGGTCGCCGCCGCCGCCGAGCCCGCGCCGCCGGCGACGCGGCAAGGTCCGACCGAGGCCGGACCGCCCTCCCCATCGGCCGATGGCGCGGACCCGGCCGCGATGAGCAGCGGGGTCTGACCAGCGGGCCCCAGCCGCGTCTGACCAGCGGGCCCCAGCCGCGTCTGAGCAGCGGCCGTCCGTCCGAGCCTGGAGCTCTCAAACGCCCAGCAGGCCGCGGCGCAGCGCATACCGAACGAGCTCCGCCCTTTTGTGCAGCCCCAGCTTGCGGTTGATCCGCGCCCTGTGAGTCTCGATCGTGCGGGGCGAGAGGTGCAGCGTCCGCGCAACCTCCACCGAGGTGTGTCCGAGCGCGATCAGCCGCAGCACCTCCACCTCGCGCGCGCTCAGCCCGTCGGGCAGACCCTCCGCCGCAGCCGTCCCCGCCTCCTCGCCACGACGATCGGCCCGCTCCGGCGTCGATCCTTCGCCGGCGGCCGCCGGCGGCGGGCGGTGCGAATGTGCAGGCAGCGCCATCGCGGTCCAAGGTAGTCGCGGCGGAACGTCCCGCTACCGTGTTAAAGCCCCCGATCGCCGTGGCAAAGCACTGAAACGCGCGACCGTCGCAGCATCCACGGCGCCGGCGAGCGCCTGCACCTGCTGCTCGATCGGCAGGGTCGCGTCGAGGCGCAGGACGCTCTCGGGCGCCAGCTCCCGCAGCGGCTGGAAGGCGCGATGCTGCGCGCCGACCACCTCCACGGTCGCATCGGAGACACGCTCGCCGGACATCCTCGCCGCCGCCCTGGCCAGAGCCACCTCAAGCGGCACCTCGCAGACCGCGAACAGCAGCGTGCAGCCGCTGCGGCGCAGCCGGCGCACGATCAACGCGCGCTGACCGCGGGTCCTGCACGTAGCGTCGACGATCACGCCGCCCCGAGCGCGAACATCCCCCAGAGCGCGGCGGCTCAGCTCGTCATAGGTGGCGTGCGTGAAGACCTCCGCATACATCCCGGCCGCCCCCCGCTCCGTCGGCGCGATCCCCGCCAGGCGCTTGCGCACCACATCCGATGAGACCACCTGCAGCCCCGTGACCCTGGCCAGGCGCGCCGCGAGCGTCGACTTGCCCGACGCCGACGGACCGCACACCACGATCGCGAGCGGACGGCGGGCGCGCCACGCCAGCCTCTCCGAGAGCGCCACGAGTCGTCCGGCCTCTGCCAGCGCCGCGCGGGCGGCGCCGCCGGGACTCCCGGACACGCCACGCGCGACCCGCGCAGCGCGCCCCGGAGGGGCGCGCCTCACCTTCCCCTCCCCCTCCGTCTCCGCGTCGGCCGCCAGCAATGCGACCTTGGCCCGCACGAGCGCGCGGTGGGCTGCGTGAAAGCTGCGCAGCTGCTCGGAGCCGGGGCTGCCGCCGGCATGACGGTAGGCGGCCACCAGCTCGCGCGCCGCCCAGGCCTGGCGGTGCAGCTGCAGGTCCATCGTCAGGAAGGCGAGGTCCCCCGCCACGTCGCCCCGTCTCAGCGACGCGTCGAACTCGATCCGGTCGACGATCTGGACGCTCGGCGCGAGCAGCACATGCTCGCAACGCAGGT
Organism: Solirubrobacterales bacterium; assembly: GCA_027314825.1. GTDB lineage: Bacteria > Actinomycetota > Thermoleophilia > Solirubrobacterales > Solirubrobacteraceae > Palsa-744. The sequence goes on along the minus strand of DAHVAB010000119.1, from coordinate 781 downwards.
CGCCGTGCCCATCGCGCACGTGCCCCTCTCGCGCGCGCTGGGTCATCTCGTGGGCGTGAGCGGCCACGAACGCCTCGCCGAAGCGGCGGGCCGCCTGCAGCCGTGCCGGGTCGAGCATCTCACGCACGGAGGCGATCGTCGATGCGACCTGTGCGAGCTCCGCCAGGTTGCGCCGCCAGGCGGCGAGGACCTGCTGCGGCCCGCCTCCCTCGGCGAGGGCGCCATCGCGGTGAAAGGCCGCGAGCAGGGCGCCCACCTCGCGGACCTGCTCGGGCACGAGCCGGCCGGCGGCGATCGCCCCGGCCATCGTGTCCGCCTCCGCGAAGCGGACCATCTCCACCGCGTGCTCGACGGCGCCGGGCGCACCATCCTCGCGTAGCGCGAAACCGGCGGGGGCCGGGGCGGGAGCGGGGGCGGTGCCCCGAGCGGGGGCGGCGCCCGGGACGGGAGCGGGGGCCGGAATGGAGGCGGGGGCCGGGACGGGTGCGGAGGCCCGAACCGGGCAGATCGCGCGCACCGAGACGTATATACCGGGCGCCAGCCGCCGGTTGACCCGCAGCTCCTCTCGACAGGCCTCCAGCCGCCGCGCCCGCGAGGAGTAATCCAGGAATTGAAACCTGACAGGCTTCTTGACCTTGTAGGCGCGGTCGCCGGCGAGAAACACGACCGAGGTGTGCGTGGCCACGACCGTGACCGGGGGCCGGCCCGGATAGGTCTCAGGCGATGCCAGCGCCTGCATCAGAGCCGGATCGAGCCCGTCTCCCACCCTCTCCACGCTAGC
>DAHVAB010000118.1 GCA_027314825.1 Solirubrobacterales bacterium | reverse complement strand
CCGGGACGCTCTCGACGAGGGCGACCGTCGCCGCCACCGCAGCAGCGCTGTCGGCACAGACAAGGACGTCGTCCTCGAGGCTCTCCTCAAGTGCCGCGAGCCGGCGTGCCGGCGCCCAGCCTCTCGTCGACCCCGCCGAGCGAGCGGGCGAAGGCCGTGCGCATCGCGATGTTCGCGCCCGAGCCGAAGCGGCCGGCCGCATACGGGAACAGGAGGTCGCCGGCGGGAGGCTCCGCGATCGAGTAGACCTGCCGCACCCCGCCCTTGCCCAGCCGGGCGAAGCGCTCGAAGGTCCGTTGCGCCTCGCTGCGCAGAGACAACGCCAGTATCGGCCCCGTCGCGCATGCCACCTCACGATCGCCTGAGAAACCCTGAACGAACCCCGCTATCCATTCCCCGTCAACAACCACGTCGTCATCTGTGAACGCGACGATCTCCCCCCGCGCGCGGGCGAGGCCGGCGTTGCGCGCGCTGGAGAGGCCCTTGCGAGGCTCAGCTATGCAGCGCACCCTGCCGCGCTCGCCGAACCGGTCCGCCAGCAGCGCTGCCGTGGTGCTGCCGGCCGGCCTGTTCTCCACCACGATCACCTCCAGTGCAGGCGGCTCGCAGGCGAGGATCGAGGCGACGCAGCGGGCTGCGCGCTGCGCGTCTTTGCAGGTGCTCACCACCACGCTCACCCCTCCACCGCTCGCATTCACTTGGGCGTTCACCTCATTCACCCCCCGCTCAATCGAATGCCCGGACCCAGTCGACGCGCATCTCGATCGGCCACCTCGCGCTCGGCGCAGGGGTGCCGCCCCATCCTCCGACTATCAGATTCAGAAGCCGGTGAAAGCGTTTGTCGAGCACCCAGGATCCGCGCGGCAGGTCGGCGCTGGTGAGAGACGCGGTCTGACGGCCGTCGAGCATGTAGACGACGACGCCCGGCGCCCGCTCGACGGTGAATGTGTGAAAGCCGCTCGACAGCGGCGCCGCGGCCACCCGGCTCCACACGATCGGACAGGCGCTCTGTCCGCAGTGGGTGTGCACCGCCTGCACCAGGATCTGCGGCTGGGAGCCCCGCACCTCGGCCGGGTCGAGCTCGCCCGTGTAGGGCCAGCCGGCGCTTTCATCGGCTCCGAGCGCCCAGAAGGTGCTCACCACGCCGGGCGTGCCGGCGACCTGGATCCGCGCCGAGGCGCTCCCGTACCCCATCGCGAAGGCTCCCCTCGTCGTCAGCCGCGCGGAGGTGAAACCGCCTGTGCCCTCGGGGAGCGCCGCCAGGACCAGGTTGCCGTGGCCGTCGAGCGAGGCATTCGCGGTCGCACCGGTGTAGCGCGCCTGCTGCCCCCAGCCGCGGCCGAGATCGTATCTCCAGCGCGCTGGGTCAGGCGGCGATCCGCGCGGACCGTTGAACTCATCCTCGAAGCTCGGCCTGCTCGCCGGCAGCTGCACATTCGCGCTCACCGGCGTGACGCGCACGGCGCTCAGGATCGGCGTGCCCTTGACCGCGCGGAAGCGGAGCGTGAGCGTGCGGTCAGGCGCTGAGGTGGTGAACGCGAGGTGGTAGGGAGTGAGCGCGCCGACTTCGGCGGCGACGTCGAGACGGGCGATCCTCTTCCCGTTCGCGCTCACCTCGAAGATCCGCTGCCCAGGCTTGGCGCCGGCCGTCTCCGCGAAGTAGAGGACCACCAGGTAGGGGCCTTCGGTGCGCAGTGGCACATCTACCGAGCTCACCCCGATCCGCTCGCTGCGATAGAGGGCGGGCGAGTGGGTGTCGGAGATCGGGGCCTGCTCGCTGCTCAGGCTGCCGCCGCGGGAGTATGGGTCGGGCGTCCACCGCTGCCCGGAGGCATCGGTGAGCGGTGCGCTCGCCTCCAGCGCGTGCAGCGATGCGACGGGGCGCGAGGGGACCGGCGGGGGCTGGGTGGTGCTCGTCTGGAATGCGCCCAGGAGCACCGCGAGGATCACGGCGGCCGCCGCCGCGAGCGCTGCCAGCAGGCTGGCGGTGCGCAGGGCCGTGCGCCCTCGCGCCTGCCGTGGCTGCGGGTCAGTCGCCATCGCGCAGCACGCTCTTGTAGATCAAGATCGTGCGCTGCGCGGCAACCTGCCAGGTGGGCACCAGCGGCGCCGCGAAGCGGCCCGGGCCTGAGCTGAGATGCTCGATCGCCTCAGCGATCGCAAAGGGCGAGGCCCTGCGCGAGACGAAGGCGACCTGGGCCGGATCGAGCATCTGCGCCGCCTCGCGGTTGGCCGAGATCTCGGAGGCGAGCACCGGCGTGCCCGCGCAGGCGGCGCTCAGCATCGTCCCGCCCCACAGGCTCTCCTCCTTCAGGCTGGCCACCACCGAGGCCGTGCGCATCCAGCGGTGCAGGTCCCTGTCGGAGACCGCGCCGAGGAACCGCACCCGGTCGGAGAGCCCGAGATAGTCGACATGAGCTTCGAGGCTGGCGCGGGCGTGGCCGCGGCCGGCGATCAGCAGGCGGTAGCGCTCCGGGAGGGCGAGCAGCGCGGAGGCGAGCCGGTGGATCCCAGCCCAGCGGGTGAGCCGGTCGACAGTGAGGATCGCCTGCTCGCCATCGTCGATCTGCAACGGCTCCGCGCGCGCGATCGCCGCGCAGTCAAACCCGTTCGGCACCACCTCCAGGCGTGTCGCGGGCGCGTGGCGGGCGACCTGCAGCGCCTCGCTGCGAGAGACGCAGAGCACGCGGTCGGCGCGCTCCAGCACGCGCCGGTCGAAGCGGTAGACGCGCCCCTGGGCGAGATGGCGCAGGTGCCGCTGCGCGGAGGCATACCAGTGGGGGGTGAAGATGAGATGGGGGGCGGCGTCGCGGGCTGCGATCAGCGCCGGCAGCGCGGCCTCGCCGTGGGCGTGGACGATGTCGAGCTCGCCGCCGTGGCTGCGCAGGTACTTCCATAGGGAGCGGGAGAGCGCGCTCTCCGAATGCGGGATCGGGGGTGGGAAGCGGACGATCGAGAGCCCGTGGCCGGCCGCTGCGAGCTTCGCTCGCGCGGGCGCGTGCACGAGCACCTGCACCTCGCCGCCGGCGAGGGCCGTGGCGTCCGCGATCGCCTGCACGTGGCGGCCGAGCACGCCGTGGCCCGGCCCGTATCCGGGCGCGAGGATGGCCACCCTGATCGGCGAGCCGTCATCGCGCGTGGCGGTGAGCTCGCCGGCCGCGCCCGGCCGGACCGCGGGGCTGTCCAGGCCGGTGGCCCGATCGGTGGCGGTCGCGCTCATCGCGAGCCCGGCCTTCTCAGCAGGCCGGCCAGCACGGCGAGGTTGCTGTCGCGAAGCGCGGTCAGGCCGCGCCGCTGGGAGATGCGCATCCGCTCGAGGCCGATCGTGCGCAGGATCTGCAGCCCGTCGCGGACCGCCTTCAGGTTGCTCGTGCCCTCCAGGCGCGGGCGCTCGTAGCTCGGCACCTCCTGGATGAGCAGGCCGGCCCGCGCGATCCGCACGTTTATGAGCGTCTCCACCTCGAAGCCCGGCACGTCGAGGCGGATGTAGGGAAGGCAGCGGCCCCAGAAGGCGTTGTAGCCGTAGCAGAGGTCGGTGTAATGGGTGCCGTAGAGAGTGTTGACGAGCCCGCACAGCAGCGAGTTGCCGATCCGCCGGGGCGGCGTCAGATCGCTGCTGCCGCCCCCCTGCGCGTAGCGGGAGCCCTTCACGAAGTCAGCCCCGGCGCAGAGGGCGGCCACGAAGCGCGGGATCTCCCGCGGATCGGTCGAGCCGTCCGCGTCGAGCATCACGATCACCTCGCCGGTGGCGGCAGCGAACCCCTCGCTGAGCGCGTCGCCCTTGCCGTGCCCCTGCTGGTGGACGACCTTCACATCGGGCCGCAGCCGCCGCGCCTCCTCGACCGTTCCATCGGTCGAATGTCCGTCCACGAGGATCAGCTCGTGCAGATCATCCGGCAGCCGCCCGAACACGTAGGCGAGGTTGCCCGCCTCGTTGCGCGCCGGGATCACCGCGCTCACCCGCACTCCCTCGCACTCGATGCGCACCGACGGCTGGTCGCTGACGAACAGCTCGCCGCCCTGCTCCGGCTGCGGCGGCGCCAGCTGCAGGGTGCGGCGTGGCGCGGCTCGCACCGCGTGGCTGCGGGGAGAAGGCTCCTGTGGCGCGGCTCGCACCGCGTGGTCGCGGGGCGAAGGCTCCTGTGGCGCGGTTCGCACCGCGTGGTCGCGGGGCGAAGGCTCCTGCGCGGCGCGGTCGTTGCTTGATGTCTGCGGGCCGGTCATCATGCGTCTGCTCTGCGATTCGTGCCGCCTGTGCGGGGCGCGGTCGCGGCCGCATCGACGGGCTCTCTAACGATCGCGTCGGCTGCCCGCTCCAGGATCTCTTCCGCAAGACCCCGCTGGTCACCGTGGCCGGCTACGCATCCGCGGTCGCGGGAGATTCAGTAATGCGAGTGCTCCCGTCGCGGGTGCTCCCACCGCGAGTGCTCCCACCGCGAGTGCTCCCACCGCGAGTGCTCTCACCGCGAGTGCGTCCACCGCGAGTGCTCCCACCGCCCCCTTCGCCCCCTCGCCGAGCACCGGCGACTACACTGGGCGTCCCTGCGCCCTTAGCTCAGCTGGATAGAGCGTCGGTCTACGGAACCGAAGGTCGGGAGTTCGAATCTCTCAGGGCGCGCTTCCGAAACCCGCATTGTTGTGCGGGTTTCGGCCGTTCAGGGGCCGATCGGTGCGCCCCGACAACGCCGTGGGTACCACTCGTGGGTACCAAACAAGCCGCGAACCGCGCCATGCGACCCCATGCCGGTCGGGCGCTCAATCGCGCGTGCTCGGACGCCAGACGGCGTCATCGCCCACACGACGGCGCCGTCGGCCACTGGAGGAGATGCCAGAGCAGCTGCAGCGACTGCGGGAGCTTGCCGAGAAGGAGATGCGATCTCGGCTCCAGGCGCGACCGCATCCCGCGCCTGCTCGCCGAACTCGCCGTGTCCGGGCTCGGCTTGGACGGTGCGAAATGACTGCCAGGTGATGCGCATGATCACAAGGGAGATGGCGAGGCCGATGATCGGGTCGGCGATCTTCACGCCAGCGGCGAGGACGATCGCGCTGGCGATGACCGCGAGGCTTACGAACCCGTCGGTGCGAGCGTGGTAGCCGTCTGCGATCAGCGCCGGGCTCTCCAGCCTGCGTCCTGCCCGCAGTCGCACCTGGGCGGCGATCTCGTTGCCGATGAAACCGATCACGCCTGCGGCGGCGAGCACTCCCAGGTGGCTGATCGACTGCGGGTTCTACCGGAGCGAGTCCAACGCGGCGCTTGCCAATTCGCAGAAGCTGTGCCAGTAGTCCGCGCCCGGTTGGCGGCCTTCGTTGAGATGCACGCCGGCGTATCTCAGCGCGGGCTCTATCTCATCGGCGAGGTCGCGCGCGCGGCTGGCGAGCATGTACGGCGAAAGCTCATCGAGCGATGTGTCCTCCAGCCAACGCGCGAGTCGCCGCAGCGCGTAAAGGAGCTGTGGCCAGTCGCGATGAAAGGGAAGCTCGTCAGTTGTGAGTCCCATCATCGTGGCCCAGCGCTCCCGTTCCACGCCGTAACGTATTTCGTTCCCGAACCGCGTGGCGATGATCACCCCGGCGGAATTCAATGAGTGCAGTGCCTCTTGAACGTTGCGTCGCGCATACCCGGCGGCATTCGCGATCACCTGCGTCATCACTTGGTTCATGGGGCGTCGCCAACCCGTGGTCAGGAGCACCCGCATCACCTCAGCGCGAGCGCCGACGCCAAGGATCTGACGGAGGCGGAACGAGAAGTTGACCGGCGCCAGCAGGTCGGGGGGCTGCGACTTCCCGCTCGGCTTCACCTCGGCCTTGAGCCATCCGTGCTGCAGGAAGCCTGCGTCCACCGGGCCGTGGATCGGGGTGATCGACTCTCGAAAGAACGGCTGCGCCTCCGAGCGATTCGGCTCTCGCGGCGGCTTCTTCCCAGCCAGCCGTGCCCGCGGCCGCCAGTGCGCCACTGAGGTCAGGAATGCATCGGCCAACGCGCGGTCCGCCGCGTCGTGGCAGAGGTTGCGCAGCCGTCGGACGCCGATCAGCGCTTCGTTTACGACCATCCAGTCGGAGACCTCCTCGAACAGGCGGGCATCTGCGCGGCCGACCTCGAGCGTGAACAGGAGAAGCGCCTCGGGATCCATTGCCCATCGGTCGCGCCGATCGCTCGATGCGAACACCCCCATCTGAGCCCATTGATCCCAGGCGAATCCCAGGAGCTGCGCTCGCACTTGCTCTCTAAGCTCCGAGATCTGCATCCTCGACTCCCAGATGTCGCAATGCCTCCTCGAGCATGTCCCGGAACCCCTCGGACGGGTCGTGGCTCCGCGTCCATCGCGCGGCCTCGATGAGCTCCTGCCGTGTCGGCGCGAGCGCTCGAAGATCCTGCTCGTGCTTGCCGGGTCCCTGGTCCACGAGCGCGTACAGCTTGAAGTGAATCTGATCCAAGCGCGAGGCAAAATGGACCGTAAGGCCATCGCCGAGCGCTCGCGTCTGGACTCGGTCCAGGAATCCCTCCGGAAGCCCGAGGTCCATGAGCGATGCTGGTCCCGCGTTGAGCCAGCTCGACTGAAGGCCGAAGTCGCGCGCAACGCGATCGCGTGCGTCGATCAGCTCAGACGGAAGCGGGTCGGCCTTCTGCAACGCGCCGGCGTCGCTGAGAGCGACTACGTCGACATCCTTGGTCGGTCGGTCGACAAAGCCCAACGCGAGCAGTGCGGAGCCGCCCACGACGACAATCTCGTAGTGTCGTTCGCGGGAAGCGAGCTGCTCGGAAAGGGCGGCCAGCAGCTTGCTGGCACGGTCGGCAGTTGTGATGTCAGCCATCCTGAGTCGAGATGATAGCCATCGCGACTTGGGACGATGAACATCTTGCAAGCATCCTTGCAACCAGCGCTCCGCGCCCTGCAGCGCCGCCGACGTGATGCGTGATCTCGCTGTGACCCATCGCCGCCTGGATCGTCACGACATCGACCCCGCGCGAGGCAAGGAGCGAACCGAAGGTGTGCCTGAGATCGTGATATCTCAAGGGTCGTGCGCCGATCGCGGCCTGCGCACGCCGGTAGCGCCGGCGCAGCGCCGAGTCATCGAGCCGGCGACCGAGCGCGTTGCAGAAGACGAGATCGGCGGGGCTACCTCGTGCTGGCGCTCGCTCCTCGCGGCCGGCGGCGTGACTTGCGTCGTCTCGCCTGGCTTGCGGGCGCGGTGCTGGCGGGCACGCTCATGGGGCCGATCCTCATGCGGGTGCTGTTCCTTGAAGACCTGGCGTTGAGCAGCGTCTGCATCCTGGTGATTGCGATCGCCAGCGTGCTCTCGCTGGCGGGCGATCCCCGGTGGCCGGTCGCTGCCGCGTTCGCCTTGATCGCCAATGGGCTGCCAGTCGCGGCCTCCACGGCGAGCGGACCGACCGATGCGCATCACTACGCGCTGTTGGTGCTCACCGTGCTGCTGCCGATGCTGCTGCTTGCCGGCGCGGGCGCGAAGCTCGTCTCGGCAAGGCGC
>DAHVAB010000117.1:4194-7502 GCA_027314825.1 Solirubrobacterales bacterium | reverse complement strand
GGCGCGAGCATCCTGCACGCCCACAACCTGCACCCGCAGCTCGGCTGGCGCGTCCTGGCCGCCGCGCGGCAGGCCGGCGCGAAGGTGGTGCTTCACCTGCACCAGTACCGCCTGGTCTGCGCCGTGGGCGTGTGCTTCACCGAAGGGGCGCAGTGCACGCGCTGCCACGGCCGCAACACGCTGCCCGGGGTGCTCCACCGCTGCCGCGGCGGCATCGTGGAGGCCGCGGTCTACGGCGCCGCGCTCGCGCTGTGGCAGCGCCGGATGCTCGATCAGGCGGATGTGGTGATCGTGCCGAGCGAGGCGGCCCTGCGGCAGCTGCGCCAGATCGGTGCGCCGCTGCCGGAGCGCAGCCGCATCCGGGTGCTGGCGCCGGTCGTGCGCGCGCTGGAGGCAGAGGCCCCGCCCGCCGCGCCGGCCCGCGGCGGCTACGCGCTGCTGGTCTCGCGGGTCGCCCCGGAGAAGGGGGTGGATGTGGCGGTGCGCGCCTGCCTGGCCGCCGGCCGGCCGCTGGTGGTCGCCGGCGACGGGCCCGACCTGGACCGTCTGCGCGCCGAGACCGCCCGTGCCGAAGCGGTCGGCGCTGGTGCCGCCCACGCGCAGGCCGCCCACGACGAGGCCGCGCACGACGGGGCCGCTCGCGCCGAGACCGCTCGCGCCGGAGGGCCGGCAGAGCCCCCTCTGATCCAATTCCTCGGCGCCGTCCCCGAGCGTGAGCTCGTCCGCCTGCGCGCCGGGGCCGCGCTGGCGCTGGCCCCCTCCCGCTCCGCGGAGACCTTCGGCCTGGCTGCAGCCGAGGCGATGGCCGCCGGGCTGCCGCTGATCGCCAGCGATGTCGGCTTCCTCTCCGAGCTGGCTGAGCCGGAGTGGTTGGTGCCGGCCGGTGACGCGCAGGCTCTGGCCGTCGCGATCGAGCGTCTGTGGGGCGACGGGCAGGCGGGGGCGCGGGCGCGCAGCCGGGTGGCGCAGCGCTGCGCGCCGGATACGGTGGCGGCGGGGCTCGCGGGGGTGTACGAGCGAGCGCTGGCTGCCCGGGCCGCGGCATCGGACACGTAGACTGCCCGGGGTATGACCACGGTCGGCATCATCGGCCTCGGCTACGTCGGCCTGCCGCTGGCCGTGGAGCTCGCGGCGGCGGGCTGCGAGGTTGTCGCGGTCGACATCGAGCACCGCAGGGTGCAGATGTTGCAGGAGGGCCGCTCCTACGTCGAGGACGTGCCCTCCGAGCGGCTGGCGCAGCTGCGCTCCCGGATCCGGGCGGGCACCTCCTACGCCCCGCTCGCCGAGGCGGAGGCGGTGATCGTCTGCGTGCCGACGCCGCTCACCGCCAACCGCGAGCCGGAGCTCGGTCCGCTGCTCGACTCGGCGCGGGCGCTCTCGGGTGTGCTGCGCGCGGGACAGCTCGTGGTGCTGGAGTCGACCACCTTCCCGGGCACGACCCGGGAGCGGCTCGCCCCGCTGCTCGAGGAGTCGGGACTGGCGGCCGGCACCGACTTCAACCTCGCGTTCAGCCCCGAGCGCGTCGACCCGGGACGCACGGACTTCACGCTCGCGAACACGCCGAAGGTCGTGGGCGGGCTGACGGAGGCGTGCCTGCGGCGCGCGGTGCAGCTCTACGAGATGGTCTGCGAGAGGGTGGTCGCGGTCTCCAGCCCGGAGGTCGCGGAGATGAGCAAGCTGCTGGAGAACATCTTCCGCTCGGTGAACATCGCGCTGGTCAACGAGATGGCGATGCTCACCGATCGGATGGGGATCGACATCTGGGAGGTGGTGGAGGCGGCCTCCACGAAGCCGTACGGCTTCATGCGTTTCGAGCCCGGCCCGGGGATGGGCGGGCACTGCCTGCCGGTCGACCCGTTCTACCTCTCCTGGCGGGCGCGGGAGTTCGACATGAGCACCGAGTTCATCGAGCTTGCCGGGAAGATCAACCAGCAGATGCCATACCACTGCGTAGCCAAGGCTCAGCGGGCGCTCAACGATGCGGGGCTCGCGGTGAGGGGCGCGCGGATCGCGGTGCTGGGGGTCAGCTACAAGCCGGGCGTCGGCGATCTGCGCGAGTCCCCGGCGTTGAAGATCATCGACCTGCTCGGAGAGCTCGGCGGCGATGTCGTCTATCACGACCCGCATGTGCCGCAGCTGCCGGAGCGGGGCATGCGAAGCGTGGATCTGGAGGAGGCCGTGCACGGGGCCGACCTGGCCCTGATCGTGACCGCCCACCCGGGAGTCGACCATGAGCTGGCCGTCCGTGGCGCGCGGGTCGTGCTCGACCTGCGCGGAGTGCTGCGAGATGAGGGCGCCGGCAACGTGGTGAGGCTGTGAGCGCGCCGGAGCCGGAGCCGGAGCGCGGACGGGAGCCGAGGCGGGCGCGGGAGCCGGGGCGGGTGCCGGAGCCGGCCCCGGAAGGCGAGCGTGAGCCGGGCGTCGTGGTCGGCGCCGGCACGGAGATCGGCGAGGGCACGCGGATCGGCGCGCACGCGGTGATCGGCGAGCACGTCTCGATCGGCGATGGGGTGCGGATCGGCGCGCACGCGGTCATCCACGAGGGCGTCTCGATCGGCGATCGCACGCAGGTCGGCGCGCACGCCGTGATCCGCGAGGGGACGATCGTCGGAGAGGAGTGCGTGATCGAGGAGCACGCGCTGCTCGGCAAGCAGCCGCGCCTGGCGGTCGACTCCCAGGCGCACGGCAAGGCGGGGCGGCTGCGCCTGCACGACCGGGTGACCGTATGCGCCGGAGCGGTGCTCTTCGCGGGCGCGAGCGTGCTTGCGGGGGCGATCATCGGCGATCAGTCCTACGTCCGCGAGCGCACCGTGATCGGTGAGCGCTCGGTGATCGGGCGCGGCAGCACGGTCGACAACGACGTGATGATCGGAGCGCACGTCAAGGTGCAGACGAACGTCTACCTGACGGCGTTCAGCGTCGTCGAGGACCATGTGTTCGTCGGCCCCGGCGCGACGACGACCAACGATCACACGATGGCCCGTCACGGCCCGCAGAGCCCGCTGCGCGGCGCGACGCTGCGCAGAGCCTGCCGGATCGGCGGCGCCACCGTGATCACGCCGGGCGTCGAGGTCGGCGAGGAGGCGTTCCTGGCCGCCGGCGCCGTCCTGACCCGGGACCTGCCCCCGCGCGCGGTCGCGATGGGCGTGCCGGCCCGTGTGGTCCGCGAGGTCGGCGAGGAGGACCTGATCGAGATGTGGAGGTAGGGAGGGCCGCATGCGGCCCTCCCCGGCAAGTCCGCATGCGGCCTTGCCCCGGCCCGCGCATGCGCGGGCCGGCCAGCCGGCGCATGCGCCGGCTGGCTCAGG
>DAHVAB010000117.1:0-4184 GCA_027314825.1 Solirubrobacterales bacterium | reverse complement strand
CGAGTGTGCGCGCTGCCGCCGCCAGGGGGCGATCGCGGGTGGCGATCGCGTCCGCGCCGAGTTGCTGCGCCGCGTGCAGCACGCAGCAGTCGGGCATCTTCAGGCCGGTCTGCGAGCGCAGGCGCGCCAGCGTGGCGGCGTCGCTGTGCCCGATCGGCTGCGGACGGATCTCCAGGTCGGCGAGCGCATCCAACTGCTCCTGCATTCGTCCGGCGGCGTGGGCGCCGACCAGCGTCTCGGCGAGCGTGAGCACCGATGCGGCCAGCCCGTCGGCGTCCTGCAGGATCGCGTTCGCCGCGTCGGTGTGCGCGTCGCGGCCGTCGAAGTAGGCGAGCAGGATGCTCGCGTCGAGGACGGTCAGTCCGGCCACTCGCCGCGCAGCTTCTCCAGATAGCCCGGCGGATAGAGGCCGGTGAACTGGCCGTGGTGGCGCTCGATCGCGGCCCGCCGGCGCTCGCCGGCGCGTCGCTGTCGCGGCTCTATCGCCTCCGCGCCGGCGCCCACCAGCCGTCGCAGCAGCCGGCTCGGCCTGCGCGCGTCCTGTGGCCAGCGTTGCGCCGCGAGGCGGAGCGCCGCGCTCAGATCGTCGGTCTCGGTGAGCGTGTGGCGCGGACGGGCGGTCGGCACGAGAGGAGTGTAGCACCTGCCAGAGGTGCCGCACCGGTGGGTATTGGCGGTGCGCCCGGAGCTCGTCACGCAGCCACTCCACGGTCGCCGCGATCCCGTCCTCGAGGTCGATCCTCGCCTCCCAGCCGATGAGCTCGCGGGCCTTCTGGACGGAGGGCCAGCGGCGCTGCACGTCGACCTCGAAGCTCTCCAGGTGCTCCAGCTCCAGCTCGTCGGGGCTCTCCCCACATGCCTCCCAGATGATCGCGGCGATCTGCGCGACCGTCAGCTCGCGGGAGGCGGAGATGTTGAAGTCCTCGTTCAGGCCGGCGGCGGCGCCCATCGCGGTGACGATCCCGTCGGCGATGTCATCGACATGGGTGAGCGTGCGGGTCTGCTGGCCGGAGCCGAAGATCTGCAGCGGGCGCTGGCCGGAGAGGACCTTGCGGATGAGGTCGGGGACGGCGTGGGCGATCCCCGGCTCGTCGTCCGGCATCTCGCCGGGGCCATAGGCGTTGAACGGGCGGCAGATCGTGTAGGGCAGGCCGTGCTCTTCGTGGGCGGCGCGGCACCACACCTCCCCGGCCAGCTTGGAGAAGCCGTAGGCCGAGCGGGGGATCGGGCAGGTCTCGATGTGGGTCTCTCTGGTCGGGTACTCGGTCGCCCGCTCGAAGACCATCGAGGAGGAGACGTAGGCGAAGCGATCGACGCCCTCCGCGAGCGCGGCGCCTATCACCCCGTTGTAGAGGGAGCTGTTGACCTCGGTGAGGGTGTAGGGCAGGCGGTGGAAGTTGGCGATCCCGCCGACGATCGCGGCGAGGTGGATCACGTGGCTGCATCCGGCCACGGCGGCGCGCGCCTGGCGGGGGTCGCGGAGATCCCCCGTATGCACCTCGCAGCCCTCCCGCATCCATCTCGGCGCGGAGCGCTGATCCGAGACGCGCACCTCGTAGGCGGGATCTGCGAGCAGGCGCCTGACGACCGCCGCTCCGATCGTGCCGGCGCCGCCGGTGACCAGCACGCGGCTCATCGGCTGCTGCCGCCCAGCGCGGCCAGCTCGGAGGCGTAGGCGAAGACCTGGCCGGCTCCCCAGCAGTCCCACGGGTCGATCACCAGGCAGCCGTCGGCGGCCAGCTCAGAGATCGCCGCCAGCACCGCCGGCTCGCAGAGCTCCGAATGGTTGGTCGCCACGAAGACCGCCTCCGCCTCGCGCAGGGCGTCCGTGAGCGAGAGCGTCGGCGTCGCCACATGGGAGTCGTGCACGGCGACGTCGGCCAGCTCGCGCTCCAGGAGGCGGATCAGCTTGTGGGCGAGCGAGTCGCGCTCGTCGTCGGTGTCGGCCTTGAAGGCGAGGCCGAGCACGGCGACCCTGCGGCCGGCCAGGCCGCCGAGGCGGCGCTTGGCCCCCTCGGCCAGGAAGAGGGGCACCGACTCGTTGACGCGTGAGACGGCGAGCAGCATCCCCGGGGCGACCGAGCGCTCCTCGGAGAAGGCGAAGTCCTTGCGCAGGCAGGTGCCGGCCGTCAGCCCCGGCTTGGCGATGCCTCCGCGTGGATAGTCGCGGTTGATCAGGTCGATCACCTCGAAGACGTTCGCGCCGTGCTGCTCGCAGTCCATCATCAGCAGGTTGGGCAGCGCGAAGTTGGTGTAGCGGAGGATGTTCGTCCAGATCTTCGCGAGCTCGGCCTGGACCGGGGTGGTCTGCACGATCGGCGCCCGGAAGGCTTCGAAGAGCTCGGCGACGACCTCGCCGGAGCGCGCGCCCACGCCGCCGACGATGCAGGGCAGCGTGTCTATCTCCGCGAGGAAGCGGCCGGCGGCGATCCGCTCCGGGACGTGGGCGACGAAGACCTCCTCGCCGACCGCGAAGCCGCGGTGCTTGGCCAGGTAGCCGGCCACGAACTCGGTCGTGCCGGGCGCCACGGTCGAGCGCAGCGTGAGCGCGTGGCCCGGGGCGAGCACGCCGAGCAGGTCGTCGAGCGCGGAGCGGATCTCGCGCATGTCTATCTCGATGTGCGACAGCGACGGGGTGCCGAGCGTGAGCACGATCTGCGGGGCCGCGGCCGCATCCGCGACCCGATCCGAGAGCGTGATCCGCCCCGCCGCGCCGACCCGCTCCAGGAGCTCCTGCGCGCCCGGCTCGCAGAACGGCATCCGGCGCTGCGCGATCGCATCGAGGCGAGCCCGGTCGCGGTCCACGCCGATCACGCGCAGGCCGCGGTCGGCGAGGCTGAGCGCGAGCGGCAGGCCGATCCGCCCGAGCCCCACCACCGCCGCGTCGGCGGCCTCGATCGTGTTCTCCATGGCCGCCAGATTACCGGCGGCCCCCGTCGGTTGAGCTCGCCCGGCCCCGGCGCGCGAACTCCTCGCGCGGCGGATCGATCGCCAGCTCCGCCGATCGCCGGCGCCCCTTCGTCGGCCGGACGCCCCGGCTCAGCGACGGGATGCCCTGTACTGGCGGGCGAAGGCGGCGATGAAGCGCGGGTTCTGGGTGGCGTAGCGGCGCCACAGCCGCCGCGGCTCGCGTGAGAGGCGGAAGGCCCACTCCAGCCCCGAGCGCTGCATCCACGGCGGCGCCTGCGCGAGAAGCCCGGCATGGAAGTCGAACGCGGCGCCGACGCCGACGAGCAGCGGAGCCTTCAGCAGCGGGCGCATCTGGGCCATCCACAGCTCCTGCTTGGGCTGCCCGGTGCCGACCCAGACCACCTGCGCGCCGCTTCCGTCGATCTCGGCGGCGACGCTTTCGCCGGGCTCGGGCAGCTCGGCGCCGGGGGCGGCGAGAACCCGCCGGCGATCCGCAGTCCGGGGAAGCGGTGGCGGAGGCTTTCGCGCAGCAGCGAGAGCCTCGCCTCGTCGCGTCCCCCGTACAGGAAGATCGGCGTGCGGCTCGCCGCGGCCCGCTCGCAGTGGCGGGCCATCAGCTCGGGCCCGGAGACGCGGGTCGCGTCGCGGTGGCCGAGGCAGCGCAGCGCCCACACCAGCGGCTGCCCGTCGGGCACCGCGAGCGTCGCGCCGAGCACCGCGCTTCTCACCTGCGGATCGTCGGCCGCGCAGATCACGAGGTTGACCGCCGCCGCGGTCAGCCACGCCCTGCCGGCGGAGGCGATCGTCGCGTCCATCCAGTCGAGGATCTGCGCGTAGTCGGAGATCGCGAGCGGCACGCCCAGCACCTCCGCGCGCGCGGGCGGCGTCGGCGTGACGTGCGGGGCGGCGCTCACCGCTCAGGAGCCTACCGGCGTGCCGCCGGGTTCCGCCCGCGGTTCAGGGTCCACCGGCGTGCCGCCAGGCCTCCCCCCGGTCCAGGGTCCACCGGCGTGCCGCCGGGTCCCGCCCGCGGTTCAGGGTCCACCGGCGTGCCGCCAGGCCTCCCCCCCGGCTCCAACGTTCGTCGGCCGGATGCCGGGCCGGTTCGCGTCATTCGTAAGATCCCGGGCCGATGAGCCCGCCCGCCCTGCGTCGCTACCGAGCCGAGCGGATGCTTCGAAGCGAGTTCGAGGGGGTCCGGGAGGAGGTCCTCGCGACCGTGCGCGGCAAGCTGCGGGCGATCGGGGCCTCGCTGGACGAGGCCGATCTGGAAG